>JAMNXK010000080.1 GCA_023653245.1 Tagaea sp. | reverse complement strand
CCGCCGCGCGATCCGACCCAAGATCGCTTATGGCGGACGGTTACGAAATCGACGATCCCGGCGAGGACATGCCCGAATCGGTGCGCGTGGCATTTCTCGCGGCCCTGCCGCGGGACTTGGCCCGTATTCGCGACGCTTTCGACGCCAACGCGCCCGACGGGCTGTTTCGCGCCGCGCACGACATCAAGGGCCAGGCGCCCTTGTTCGGTTATGGGCTGGTCGCGGCGGTCGCCACCGCCCTGGCCGAGCTCACGCGCGGGCGGACCGCGTTCGACCCGGCGCGCCGGACTTGCGTTCAAGCCCATGTCGAAGCGCTCGAAACCCTGGTCGCCAACGACATCAAGGGCGGCGGGGGCGATCTGGGCCGCGCCCTCTTGGCCGAACTCGAGATTCGCCGCCAGGCGCTGTAACCCGGACGGGCACGCCGCCCGAACCGTTCCACAGCGCAATAGCGGAGAATCCGCCATGGAAATCGTGAACGGCATCCCTTGCCTCAATTGCAGCGACGTCGAACGCGCCCGGAAAGCGCCGTCCGGCGACTCTAGTGCCTTGAATCGAAATGCTTCTTTGGACATTTCCCAGCTGACGCGGGAGTTCGCAAATGCGAACGCCCCGTTGGCGACGGGCGACCGCGGCCGCAGCGTCAATCTCGGCGCCTGAAGGTCTACGACGATGGCGCGGGTGCGAGCACCCGTGCCATCTTCCCCGCCATGGACGAAGGATCGTGGGGGGAACTTCTGGCGCGCGCCCAACAGGGCGACGAGGCCGCCTATCGGCGCTTCTTGAGCGAGGCGCCGGGATTCTTGCGCGCGATCGTCGCGCGCACCGGCGTGCCCATCGATTCGATCGAGGACGTGGTCCAGGAAACCCTGATCACGATCCACGCCATCCGCCACACCTATGCGCCCGATCGGCCGATCAAGCCCTGGCTGACCGCGATCGCGCGCCGCCGCGCGATCGACTGGCGCCGGCGCCGGACCGGGGCGGCGACCCACGAAATTCCGATGCCCGAGTTCGCGGCCGAAACCTTCGCCGATCCCGAGTCGAACCGTGATCTGGATCGCAATGCCGCGCGCAAAACGGTCCGCGAGATGGTGGCGCGCCTGCCGCCCGGCCAGCGCCGGGCGGTTGAGATGCTCAAGATCGAGGAGATGTCGTTGGCCGAAGCGGCCGCGGCCACGGGTCAATCGACGACGGCGCTCAAGGTGGCGACCCACCGCGCCCTCGCCAGCCTGCGAAAGATGTGGAAGAGCCAGACGCCATGAACCGCGACACGGAAAATCTGATCGGCGCTTTGAGCGCGGAGCTGCGGCCCGTCCGCCCGCTCGATTCGCCGTTCGCGCGCGCGGCCAAATTCCTGACGCTCGCCGGACTGTGCTTGCTGGCGCTGTCGCTGGCGTACGGGCCCAAGCCGCTGTTTTTGTCCCGGCTCGACGACGCCGCGTTCCTGGTGCCTTGGCTCGCCTCGATCGCCACGGGCGTGACGGCGACGGTGGCGGTGTTCCATCTCGCCGTGCCGGGGACGCCGCGCTGGGTGTTCTGGCTGCCGGTGCCGCCTTTGGCCGTGTGGCTCGCCACGCTGGGTGCGGGTTGCCTGGAGGAATTGCTCGCCCACGGCACGGCGCATCTGGGCACGAGCTGGCATTGCGTGCAGGTCATCCTGCAGATCAGCGTGCCGATGGGGCTGGTTCTGGGCTGGATGCTGCGCCGCGCCGCACCCTTGGCGCCGGTCGGAACGGGCGTGCTGGCGGCGCTGGCCGTGTCGGCCCTCGCCTCGGCGACGCTCGAGACGTTCCACGCGCTCGAAACCGCGACCATGATCCTGCTCTGGCACGGTCTGACGATTTCCGTCGTCGCGGCGATCGGCGCCGCCTGGGGCAAGCGCAGCTTGCGCCTGCCGGTCTAAACCGAAAACGCCCGCGCGAGATGCGCGGCCACAGCCGCGATCGCGTCGCGCGACACGCGCGCGCGCGCCCCCAAATGCGCGAAGCCGTGATTGGCGCGCGGGAATTCGACATAGGCCGTGTCCATGCCCGCCTCGAGCAGCGCGTCGCGCATCTTGCGGCTGTCGTCGCGCAACGGATCGAGGCCTGCGGCCAGCAAGAACGGCCGCGCGAAGACGCGCAAATCCCCGCGCAGCGGCGAGAGTTCGGGCGTCGCGCGCAAATCGGCGTCCGGGCAATAGAGATCCCAATACATCGCCATCCCCGCTTGGCTCAGGCCCAAGCGCCCGTCGCCGAGCGTGCGATAGGAAGGGGTTTGGAGATCGCGATCGAACACGCCATAGATCGACGCGTGCGCGCAAGCGCCCGGCAAGCCGCGCGCGGCCAAGCGCTGTGCGGCGCCGAACGCCAGATTGGCGCCGGCCGAGTCGCCGCCCAACGCGATCTTCGCGGGCTCGATCCCGAGTTCTTGCGCATGCGCGCGCGCCCACAAGAACGCGTCGCACGCGTCGTCGAGCGGGGCGGGATAAGGATACTCGGGCGCCTTGCGATAGCCGATCGACAAGACGCGCGCACCCGCCCCTTCGGCGAGGGCGCGGCAGAGGCGATCATGCGTGTCGAGCGAGCCGATCACCCAGCCGCCGCCATGCAGCCACACCAGCAGGCCGCGCGGATTTCCTTCGGGCACGAAGAAACGCGCCGGAACGGCGCGGCCCGGCAGGTCGAGCGTCATATCCCGGCGTTCGCGCATGACCGGCCCGCCGAGATTCCACGGCGCGCGGCGTTTCTCCTGATCGGCGCGCGCGGCGGCGGGATCGTGCGGGAGGTGTTCGGGGGCGGGCCCGCACAGCTTCGCGGATTCGGCGAGCGCGGCGGCGATTTCGGGATCGAGATCGAGCATGGGCCGGCACAGTGCCGCCGGCCGGGGAAATCCGCAACCGCCCCTTGACGGAGCGGAGTACCCACCCCATTTGCGCAAGACAGCGAAGGAAAGAGCGGAAAATGTCCCCGAAACTGCGCGCGGCCCTGGCCGTGTTGGGGGGGGACCATCCGACGGTGCGAGATCTGTTGCGCGCCGAACGCGACGACGACGCGATGGCGGGGATCTTGGCCCGCGCCGGTCTGGCGTCGCTGTCGAACGAGCTTCGCGCGGCGATCGAGGAACTCGAAGCCCATCTGGCGCGCGGTCCGCGCGCGCCCTCGCCTCAGCGCTTGGGCGTGTCGTCGTCGTAAAGAATGCGGCCCGCAGCCCCTTCGAGATCGTCGTATTGGCCCGCGCGCAGCGACCACAGGAACGCGGCGAGCGCCAAGGCCGAAGCGGCCAGCGCCACGGGAATCAGGATCACGAGCGTATCCACCGGCGCCTCCCCAATCGCATCGCGTTGAGCACCACCACGATCGACGACGACGACATCAGGAACGCGGCCAAAGGCGGCGTGACTTGGCCGAGCATGGCCGCGGGCACGGCCAGCGCGTTGTAGGCGATCGAGAAGGCGATGTTCTGACGCACCAGCGCGCGCGCGCGCCGCGCGGTGTCGAGCAGCTCGCCCACGGCGGCCAGATCGGCGCCTTGGAAGACCGCGTCGGCGGCCACTTGCGCCACATCCGCCCCGTCGGCGGGCGAGAGCGAGGCGTGCGCCGCGGCCAAAGCCGGCGCGTCGTTCAGCCCGTCGCCCACCATCAGCACTTTGCGGCCCGCGCGCGCGAGCTCGCCCAGGCGCGCCGCCTTCGCCGCCGGATCGGCCTCGGCGCGCCATTCGAGGATTCCCAACGTGGCGGCCGTCGCCGCGACGGTTTCGCGCCGGTCGCCCGACAGCAATTCGATCGCATAGCCTTCGTCGGCGAGGCGATCGAGCGTCCGTTGCGCATCGGCGCGAATCTCGTCGCGAAAAGCGAAGCGCAGCTTGCGCCCGTCGCCGCGTGTCAGCCACAGCTCGGGCCCGTCGGCCGGCGGCGCGCCCTCGACGCCGACGAAAGCGCGGCTGCCGAGCTTCGCGGCGCCGCGGGAAAGGCCTTGGCCCGCATGTTCGACGACGTCGGCCGCCACGCCCGCATCGCGCACGGCGCGCGCCAACGCGCGCGCCAGCGGGTGTTTGGAGGCGCTCGCCACCGACGCGGCGAAACGCAGATCGTCCGCACATCGCGCAGGGTCGTCGAGCAGCGCGGGCATGCCGCGCGTCAGCGTGCCGGTCTTGTCGAAGACGATCGTGTCGATCTCGGCCAGGCGTTCGAGCGCCGTCGCGTTCTTGAGCAGCACGCCCGCGCGCAGCAGCCGTCCCGAGGCGATGGTCTGCACCGAGGGGACCGCCAGGCCGAGCGCGCACGGACAGGTGACGATGAGCGTCGCCACGCAGTAGAGCAGCGCCACCTGCCAATCGACGCCCGCGAGGAAATACCAGCCCAAGAACGTTGCCAAAGCGGCGATATGCACCACCGGCGCGTAAAGACGCGTGACGCGCTCGGCCAAAGCGACGAAGCGCGCGCGCCCGCTTTCCGCGCGCTCGACCAGACGCGCGATCTCGGCCAGCAGCGTGCCCTCGCCCGTCGCGCTCGTGCGCACGCGCAAGGGCGCGCCGAGATTGAGCATGCCCGCGAAGACGCGATCGCCGATTCCGGCCGCGCGCGGCAAGGTTTCGCCCGTGACCAGACTCGTGTCGATCTCGCTCGCACCCGCGACGATCGTGCCGTCCACGCCGACGCGCTCGCCCGCCGCGATCGCGACCAGATCGCCTTGCTTGACCGCTTCGGACGGCACGGCGCGCGCCCGGCCGGTCGCGTCGATCACGGTGACCGGGGCCGCGCGCAGTGCGAGCAGGTGTGCCGCCGATTCGCGCGCCCGGCCGCGCGCGCGGCGGTCGAGATAGCGCCCGGCGAGCAGGAAGAAGAGCAGCGTCAGCGCCGCGTCGAAATAGGCGTAAGGCCCGCCGCGGATCGTCTCCGACAGGCTCATCGCCGCGGTCATCGTGATGCCGACGGCGATGGGCACGTCCATGTCCAGCCGGCGCGACGCGAGCGCGCGCCAAGCCGAGCGGTAGAACGGCAGACCCGCGTAGAAAATGCACGGCAGGCCGATCAACGCCGACACCCAATGCAGCAAATCCTTGGTCGCCGGGCCCATATCCACGCCGACCCAGACGGCGAGCGACAGCATCATCACGTTGCCGGCGGCGAAGCCCGCGACGCCGGTCGCGCGCAGCAGATCGCGTTCCTCCGCGTCGCCGGTCTGCGCCAGGCATGTCGGGTCGAACGGCACCAGGCGGAAGCCGAGACGGGACGCCAGCGCCACCAGCGCGTCGGCACGCGCGACATCGCCCTTCCAGCGCAACGTCAGCCGGCCGGTGGTGAGATTGGCGCGCGCGTCGATCACATCGGCTTCGCGCGCGTAAAGGCTTTCGACCAGCCACACGCAGGCCGCGCAAGTCAGCCCGTCGATCATCAGATGGAGCGCGCGCGTGCCGTCCGGCGCGCATACGGCGCGCCCGGCGAAGTCGTGCGCCGGCGCGCTCGCATCGGGCTTGATACCGGGGCCGGTGCGGCGCGCGTAAAAGGCTTCGAGCCCGAGCCCGCGCACGGCTTCGTAGGCGCCCGCGCAACCCGTGCAGCAAAACCGCGCGCCCGGCGGGGCGGGCCCCGCGCAATGCGCGCACGCCGAAAGGTCGCCCGGCGCCGAATCGAACGGCGCCATCAGCGCACGAAGAAGCGATGGGTTTCGTGCGCGCGTTCGCCGGCCGCACCGGCGGCGATCACCCGCACTTCCCACTGACCGGACGCCGGCACCTCGATCGTCGCGGCATAGACGCCCGGCGCCGTCGCGCGCAGCTCGAGCGCGCGATCCGGCGCGGCACCGCCCACCGGGCGCACGAGCGTGGCGGCCACGCCGAGATCGCCGAGCGGCCGCCCGTCGCGATCGGCGGCGCGCAAGGTCAGCGTCCCGGCGCGCGCGCCGGTCGCTTCGTACTGCGCTTCCAAGCGCCAGCCGAGCTTGGACTCGCGGTCTTCCTCGCGCAGGACTTGGTTGTATTTGCGTCCGCGCTCGAAGGCGTTGTCGTAGGCGAGACCCGGCCAGCTCGACAGCGCGAAATAGACCAGCGCCCCGTTGGCGATCAGCACCGCCACGAAGGCGATGGGATAGACCAGCCAAAGATGGCGGTTGGGATCGAAGCGAGCCAGGGCGGACATGTCGCGTCTCCTACTTGCCGGGGGCGAGAAAGACCGAATCGTAGCGCGCCGAGTCCGGACCGTTCTCCAGGCGCAGATCGAAACGCACCGGCGACGACGCGCGCGCGGCGACCGTTCCGGCCGGCACCGTGACGAACACGCGATAGCTGGCGACCGAATCGGGCTTGGCGGCGAGCCGCGCGGACGGTCCGGCGGCGGCGTCCGAACCGGCGACGCCCAGCGTGGCGCCCGCCAGGCCCGACACCGTCAGCGCGAAGTCGCGCGTTTCGTGCGTCTTGTTGAGCACGTGGATCGTGTAGGCGTTGCGGATCTGCCCGTCGCTCAGCGTCACGAACAAGGGCGCTCGGTCGCGCAGCACGTTGAGTTCGACCGTGGTGCGCAGCATCAACGCGGCCAGCATGACCGTGCCGACGACGGCGAGCACGCCCGCATAGATCAGCGTGCGCGGGCGGATGAACTTGTGATGCGCGGGCTTGCCTTCGGCGCGGCAGGATTGGTTGGCGAGGGTGTCGAAACGGACCAGGCCGCGCGGGCGGCCGACCTTGTCCATCACCGCGTCGCAGGCGTCGATGCACAAGCCGCAGCCGATGCATTCGAGCTGCTGGCCGTCGCGGATGTCGATGCCCGTCGGGCAGGACGCCACGCAGGCGTTGCAGTCGACGCAATCGCCGCGGCCGAGCCAGGGATCGATTCCCGGTGCGGCCTTGGCGAGCTTGCCGCGCTTTTCGCCGCGCCAGCTTTCGTAGGTGACGACGTAGCTTTGGTCGTCGAGCATGGCGCTTTGGAAGCGCGGCCACGGGCACATATAGGTGCAGACCTGCTCGCGCGCCAAACCGGCGAGCACATAGGTCGTGGTCGCGAACAGCCCGACGAAGAAATATTGGGTGAAGCTCGCTTCGCCCGCGAAGATCTCGCGCAACGTCGTGGGCGCGTCGGCGAAATAAAGCACCCAGGCCCCGCCGGTCGCCAGCGCGATCGCGACCCACGCCGCGTGCTTGGCCGCGCGCTTGGCGATCTTGCCGGCGGTGTAGGGGGCGGCGTCGAGCTTCAGGCGCGCGTTGCGATCGCCCTCGATCTTGCGCTCGACCCACATGAACAGATCGGTCCACACGGTCTGCGGACAGGCGTAGCCGCACCACAAACGGCCGAACAGCGACGTGATCAAGAACAGCCCGATCGCCGCCAGGATCAGCAAGCCGGTGAGGAAATAGACCTCCTGCGGCCAGATCTCGATCATGAAGAAATAGGCTTTGCGGCCGGGCAGATCGATGAGGATGGCTTGATCCGGCGCCGTGGGCCCGCGATCCCAGCGCAAAAACGGCGCGACGTAGTAGACGCCGAGGCAGAACGCGAGCACCGCCCATTTGATGCGGCGGAACGCGCCGCGCACGTCCTTCGGATGGACCTTGATCCGATCGACGTAGAGCGGCAGCTCCTTCTTCTGGACCGCGACCGAGCGCGCGTCGTGGATCGCGACGTCGCGCGCTTGCGTCTCGGGCATGCCGCCGTCCATGGCGGGTTATTTGCCTCCGCCCAAAGCGTGGACGTAGACGGCCAGCATCTTGATCGTCGCGTCGTCGAGCCGGCCCGTCCACGCCGGCATCGAGCCGGCGCGCGAATTGCGGATCGTTTCGACGATCGTCGCCTTG
>JAMNXK010000079.1 GCA_023653245.1 Tagaea sp. | reverse complement strand
GCCCGCCTTGGCCGGGGTGACGCCCCCGCAAGGGTTCCCGCCGTCCGCCAATGTGCGTCTGATGCCGATTCCCATCGCCGACATCCTGCGCACCGACGAGCGCGACAAGGAACGCTTCGCCGATCTGTTCGGCCGGTGAGCGTCGCGGCCCCGGCCCTCGGCACGCGCGAACGGCTCTGGCTGTTCGCGCTGGCCGCGGCGATCGGCGCCATCTCGCTCTGGCCGCTCGCGCGGCTGCTCTACGAAGCCGTCGCCCCACGGGGCGGCGGCTTCGATCTTTCGATCGCCGAGCGCGCCTTGTCCTCGCCCGCGACGTGGCGCGCGGCGTGGCGCACCTTCGAAACCTCGGCGGCCGGTACGGCGGTCTCCTTGTTTCTGGGAATCGGCTTCGCGCTCGCGGTCGCGCTGACCGACATCCGCGCCAAGGCGGCGCTGGTGTTCGTGTTCGTGCTGCCGCTGGTCGTGCCCTCGCAGATCGCGGCCCTCGCGTGGATGAACATGGCCGGGCCGCAAAGCGCGCTGCTCGGTGCCTTCGGCCTCGCCCCGCCGCCCGGCTCGCCCAATCCGATGCTGGGGCGCGAAGGCATCGCCTGGCTGCTCGGCCTCGAACACGCGCCGCTCGTGTTTCTCGCCGTGCGGGCGGGTTTGCGCGCGCTGCCGCGCGAGGCGATCGAGGCGGCGCGCGGCTGCGGGGCCAACCGCGCCATCGTCGCGCGCACCATCGTGCTGCCGCTGATGGCGCCCGCGATCCTGGCGGGCGCGCTGCTCGCTTTCGTGTCGAGCGTGGGGAATTTCGGCACGCCCGCTTTGCTCGGCATTCCGGTGGGCTACAACACGCTCGTGACGCTGATCTACCAGCGTCTGGCGGGTTTCGGCACGTCCGTGCTCGCGCAAGCCGCCACGCTTTCGGCGGTGATCGGCGCCGTCGCGTTGCTCGTGCTGTGGCTGCACGCGCGCGCGCGCAAGGCGACCGATTCGCGCCTGTCGCCGGGCGCGGCACCCGAGCCCTGGCGCTTGGGCGCCGCGCGTCTGCCGCTGGAGATCGCCCTGTGGACCGGCTTGATCTTGATCTCGGTCGTGCCCTTCGTGGCGTTGTTCGCCCAGGCGCTGGTGCCGGCGATCGGCGTGACGTTGAGCTTCGAGACCCTGACTTGGCGCGGATTTTCGGGCGCGTTGGCGCAAGACGCGGTGGCGCGCGCCTTCGCCAATTCCTTCCTGCTCGCCGGATCGGCGGCGGCGCTGTGCGTGGCGGCGGCCTTGCCGCTCGCCTATTTCGTCGCGTGGCGGCGCTCGACGCTGGTGCGCGCGATCGACACGCTGGTCGAGCTGCCTTACGCGCTGCCCGGCATCGTGCTCGCCATCGCCATGATCCTGGTGTTCATCAAACCGCTGCCGATCCTGGGCGTGTCGATCTACGGCACGCTGTGGATCATCGCTTTGGCCTATGTGGCGCGCTTTCTGGTGCTGGCCCTTCGCCCGATCGGGGCGGCGTTCGCCCAGCTCGATCCCGCACTCGACGAAGCCGCGGCCGCCGCGGGCGCGGGATTCGGGCGGCGCTTACGCGACGTGGCCTTGCCGATGGTGGCCCCGGCGGCCGGCGCGGGCGCGATCTTGGTGTTCCTGACCGCGCTCAACGAGCTGACGGTCTCGGCCTTATTGTGGTCGTCGGGGTCCGAGACGCTGGGCGTGATTGTCTTTTCGCTGCAGGAGGGCGGGGATTCGCCGCTGGCGGCGGCCGTGTCGATCCTGGCGATCGGCGTCGTGGTGGCGCTGATGCTGGCGCTCACGTTCCTCGCGCGGCGCCTGCCCAAAGGCACGCTGCCCTGGGCGGATTGAGCGCGCGCGTCAGCGGATCGGGATTTGGGCGGCGTTGGCGCGGCTCAGCGTCTGGCCGGCCCGCATGGCACCGTGATTGACGAGCAGATAGAGCGTCACCGCCCATTTCGCCGCTTCGTCGATCTTGTCGGGACCGTCGAAGGGCATCAGCACTTCGTTGTACTCGAACAGCCCGAGCGCGTTCTGGAACTTCGGAATCTGGGTCTGCGGACCCCAGATCGGGGTCTGGAACCCTTGGCCGCGCCGCCCGTCCGCGCCGTGGCAGAGCGCGCAGTACTCGGCGTAGATCGCCCGCCCGCGATCGAGCTGGGCTTGGTCGGCGGCGGCGGGGAAGGCGGCGAGAAGGGCGAAGGCGAGGAACGGGACGTAACGCATGTCGGGCACCGGGCTGTTGAAGGCGCGAAGGGCCCGGCCGAACGCGCGGCCGGGCCCCGTCTTGGCGTGGCGATCAGACGACTTGGACGCGGAATTTCGGGATCGAGCCGTTGGCCATGCCGAGCGAATTGATCGGCACCGTCTCCGGCTGGACGAACCCCGAATTGTCCGTGGTGCGGGTTTCGATGACGTGGTTGCCCGCCGGGGCGTCCCACGGGAACGTGAACCGCACCCAAGTGTATTTGCCGAGATTGGGCTGGCGGATCGTGGCGCGCGTCCATTGGCCGCCGTCGATCCGGTACTCGACCGAGCGCACGCCGTGTTGCGGCGCCCAGGCGTAGCCGCGCATCGTCTGGCGGCCCGCGGAGAGTTTCGGCACTTCGTTGCGTTGCAGCGGATAGTTGGCGGGCACCGACGGCGACTTCTCGAGCACCAGCGGGATGGTCAAGGTGGATTTCGGCGGCATCCAAGTGACCATGGGGCCGCGCACGTCGGCGGCCGTCACGCCGATGAACTCGTCGTCCGGACCGTGCTGGGGCGCCGGGTAGGACGGGCCGATATAGACCTCGCCGCGGGTGTTGAGGCGGCACCACACGCGCTTGTCGGTGATGCGGATCTCGGTCACCCACTTGATCGAGGCCGTGCCGCCCCAGCCGGGAACGACCACGCGCACCGGCGCGCCGTGATCGGGCGTCAGCGGGTTGCCGTTCATCGCGTAGCAGATGCCCATGTCGTTCTGCAGCGCGCGCACGTCGGACATCGGCATGGGCCGGCCCATGTCGGCGCCGTCCACGCCCGACCAGAACAGTACGGTGCGCGCGTTGGGGCGGATGCCGGCACGCGCGAGGATGGCGCTCATCGGCACGTATTGCCATTCGGCTTGGCCGACCGCGCCCATGACCCAATTGCCGCCCGCGACCTGCTCGCCGGTGAAGCCGCCTTGCTCCCAGAACAGGGTCCGCGAATTGCCGTGGCACTCCATCGTGGCGATGATGGTGCGCGAGGGCATTTTGATCAGATCGTTGTAAGTGAGCTCGAAGGGCCGCTCGACCGAAGCGCCGTGTACCTTGAGCTTCCAGTTCGCCATGGCGAGCTCGGGCTTCTGCTCGACCGTCGGCGTGGGATAGTGGTTGCGGACGTAGAACTCCTCGACCGGCGTCATGAAGGTCGAGAAGTTCCAGTAGTTCCCCGAGCGCACCGTGGCGCCGATGTTGAGCAGGCGCGAATCGTCCTTCACGATGATGCGCCGGGCGGGTGCCGCCGGTGCGGCGGCGGGCGCCTGGGCGAGGGCCGCGCCCGGTGCGGCGACGGCGGCGGCGCCGAAGGCGGCGGCCGACACGAACAGGCTGCGGCGGTCCATGTTGGTGCCGTCGCGCAAGACCTGGCGGACCGTGGCTTCGTCGGCGGCGCGGTGTTTGGCTTCGCTCATCGTTTCGCTCCCCTTGGGTTCGTTGTCGCGCCGTTTGGTCACGGCGTCGCGACGTTCCCAACAGCAATTGGGATGCCACGGTGCGGCGCGCCGCCGCAGGGGATTTCGCCCGCGGCGAGTCCGGAAATTCGGACTCGCCGCGCGGCTCGCGTCCGGAAATCCGGACTCAGGCCCGAATGCCCAGGCGCTTGATCTTCTCGAACAAGGTCGAGCGCGAAACGTCGAGGCGCTGGGCGGCCAGCCCGACATCGTTGCCGGTGGCGGCCAGCGCCGCGGCGATCTCGCGCCGCTCGGCCGCCTCGCGCGCTTCGGCGAGCGAGAAGGGCCGGTCTTCGACCGTCTCCGAGCCGGCGCGTTCGGGAAATAGGTCGCCCGGGCCGATGCGCGCGTCTTGGGCCAGCGCCAGCGCCAGCGCGCGTTCGATCCGGTTCGCCAATTCGCGCACGTTGCCCGGCCAGTCGTGATCGAGCAGCGCGCGCTCGGCGAGGGACGTGAAACCGGGCGCTTGGCGCCCGAAGGACGCGGCCGTGCGCGCGAGCAGCGCATGCGCGAGCGGCAGCACGTCGTCGGGGCGCTCGCGCAACGGGGGCACGACGATCGGGATCACCGCGAGGCGGTAATAGAGGTCTTCGCGGAAGCGGCCTTGCAGCACGCGCGCGGCCAGGTCGGCGTTGGTGGCCGCCACGACGCGCGCGCGCATCGCCAGCTCCGCCGAACCGCCGACCCGCGCGAAGCGCTTTTCCTGCAGGAGCCGGAGCAATTTCGGCTGCAGCGCCGGCGGCAATTCGCCGATTTCGTCGAGGAACAGCGTGCCCTCGCCCGCGCGCTCGACATGGCCTTCGTGCCGCTTCGCCGCGCCCGTGAACGCGCCGCGCTCGTGGCCGAAAAGCTCGCTTTCGAGCAGCTCGCCGGGGATCGCCGCGCAGTTGAGGGCCACGAACGGCTTGCCCGCGCGCGGGGAGACGTCGTGCAGGAAACGCGCGGCGATCTCCTTGCCGACGCCGCTCTCGCCCGAGATCAGCACGGTCGAGCCGACGCCGGCCGCCTTGCGCAACGTGGCCTCGAGCGCGCGCATCGCCGGCGAAACCCCCAGCGCGGCCGCCGGCGCGGCCGGCCGCGCGGCGAGCAGCGCGCGCAAGCGCGCGAGCACGTGCTCGACGTCGAAGGGTTTCGTTTGATAGTCGGCGGCGCCCGCCTTCATCAGACGCACCGCTTGCGGGATGTCGCCATAGGCGGTCATGAACACGATGGGCACGCCCGCCAGGCGCGCGGCCGCCGCCGCGTGCAATTCCTCGCCGGTCATGTCGGGCAAGCGGATGTCGCACAGAACCGCGTCGGGAAGCGCGCGCTCGAACGCGGCCAGCGCCGCCGCGCCGCTGGTCAGCCACACGGGCTCGAACCCGTCGGCGGCGAGCCACTGGACCAGGCTCTCGCCCATGATCGGATCGTCCTCGACCAGGGCGACGACCGGCCGGTTCGAATCGCGTTCAAGCGGCCGTGCGGGCATCTTCGTCCTCTCCGCCGGCGAAAGGGAAGATCGCGCGCACGCGCGTGCCGCCGCCCGGCGCGTCCTCGACCGAGACCGCGCCGCGCGCCGCGCGCACCAGCCGCGCGACCGTCCACAGCCCGAGCCCGGCGCCGGGCGCCGCCTCGCCCGCGTCGAGCAGCCGCGCGCGCTGGCTTTCGGGCATGCCGGCGCCCGAATCGTCGACCGTCAGGATCACGCGCGATTCGGCCGCCAGCGCGCGCACCGTCACCGTGCCGCCGCGCGGCGAGGCGGCGCAGGCGTTGAGCACCAGATTGAGCGCCACTTGGCGCACATGCTGGGCCGAAACCGGCGCCTCGTCGCCGTCGAGTTCGCCGCGCCAGTCGAGCCGCAAGCCGCGCGCGCGCGTTTCCGCCTGGGCGAGGAAGCGCAGATCGTCGAGATCGGTGCGCGTGAGCGCCCGCCCGGCCTCGCCCGAACGCCATTGCACGAGCGACGCGCGCACGATGTCGCGGATCGAGGCGAGGCCGCGCTCGATCAAGGCGGCGGCGTTCTCGCGCCGCCCGGCATCGCCGCCATGGCGGCGGATCATCGCCAGCGCGTTGAACATGCCGCCCAACGGGTTGTTGACCTCGTGGGCGAGGGAGGAGGCGAGCTTGCCGAGCAGTGCCGCGCGCTCTTCTTCGGCCAGGCGCTTGCGCAGCGTCTCGCGCTCGGCGAGCGCTTCGACCATTCGGTTGTAGCCGCGCAGCAGCTTGCCGCCTTCGGATTCCGGCGCGGGCATGCGCACCGGCGAAATCGGCTTGGGCTCGCCGTCGGCCGCGGCGGCGAAGGCGTCCGACAGCAAGGTCGCGGGTGCCAGCATCCGGCGCACGAAAACGTAGCCCAGCCCCGCCAGCGCCAGCGTCAGCGCGGCGTTGAACACGATCAGCGCCGTTTGCGCCTCGCGCCGCTCGGCCAGATACGCCGACACGTCGATGAGTGCTGCGATGCGGCCGATCTTGACGCCGTCGTCGGACATTTCGCGGTGGATCCAGGCGCGTCCGTCGGCGGCCTCCAGCGGCGGCGGGGCGCGCGGCGGGCGCGCCGCTTCCGCAGGGGCCGCCGACAGGACCGGGTGCGCCAGCGGATCGGCCGCCGCCAGCACGTTGCCGTCGGGCAGGATCGCCAGCACGTCGAGCGTGCGCACGCCCGAATAGAGGCGCCGTGCGCGGTCGAGTGCGTCGAACGCCTCCCACGCGTCGCGGCGCAGCAAGGCCGGCTGCAGCGCGGTCGATAGCCCGTCGAGATAGGCGCCGGTCAGCTGCTCGACATGGCGCGCCTGGGTGTGGTCGAGACGATCGAGCACGGTCTTGGAGATGCCTGCGGCGACCACGATCATCAGGCAGGCGACCACCAGCGGCACCTTCCAGGCGAGCTTGACGCGCGGCAGGCGCGCGCTCATCCGACGCGCTCGGCTTGGCGCAGCAGCTCGGCGATGCCGTCGAACATCTCCGCCCGCCCGTCGACGAATCCGTCCAAACGCAGCGTGCCGAGGATCGCCTTGCCGTCCTCGGCGCCGGCCATGCCGGCCAAGGCTTCGCGCAAGGCGCGCGCCACGCCCGGATCGCGCGGCTGGGTCGGGGACGCGAATGGCGGAAAGCCGAGCGGCTCGGACACGCGCACCACCCGCGTGGGCGCCGTCAGCGCCGGATCGATCTCCGACAACACGTCCCAGACATAGCCGTCGACCGAGCCCGAATGCGCGAGGCCCGAGGCGACCGCGCGGATCACGTTGCGATGGCCGTAGGTGAAGAAGGTCTTCGAGAAGAAGGTTTCGGGCGTGCGCCCGTCCTGGGCGAGCAAGGCGCGCGTCACCAGATAGCCCGAGTTGGAATCGGGATCGGAGAAGGCGTGGACCTGGCCCGCGAGTTCGCCCATCGACACGGCGGGCGCGTTCGCGCGCGCGATCAGATAGGCGCGATAGGTCGGGCTGCCGCGATAGACCGGCACGCCGGTCAGCCGCAGCCGCGCGCGGTTGCGCACGAAAGGCAGGCCGCAAATCCACGCCGTGTCGAGCGCGCCGGCGATCAGCAGCGCCGTGATCTCCTGGTACGTGCGGCGCTGGACGAGCTGGACCGGCCGGCCGAGGCGCCGGGCGAGATACGCCTCGATTTGCGCCAGCAGCCGGATGTCGGAATCGAGGAACACGGGCGTGAGGCCCATCGTGACCGGCGGGGCCGCGCCCAAGGCCGGGGCGGCCAGGATGACAGCGCCGGCGCCCAACAACGTCGCGCGTCGGCCGATCCGGCGTCGCGTCGAAGCCATGTTCGCGCTCCTCCTGCGGGGCCGGCTTGCCGCCAGCGTCCAAGTGCCACGACTATAGGCCGCGCGGCGCGACCGCTCAATCGCCCGCCGGTACCACCCAGCCATCGACGAGGGCGAGCGTGATCGCTTGGCCGGGCTCGGCGCGCCGGGAATCGGGCAAGGACAGGCGCAAGGCCGTGCCCGGATCCGCGTCGGCGAAGGCGTCTACATCCCACGATCCGCCGACATAGGCGACGCGGCCGATGCGCGCGGCGAAACCGTCCTCGGACAGGGCGATGTCCTGCGGGCGCAGCACGAGCTTGGCGGCGCCGGGCGCGCAAGACGGCGCGCAGCGCGCGCGAAAGCGCCGCCCATG
>JAMNXK010000078.1 GCA_023653245.1 Tagaea sp. | reverse complement strand
TCGCCTTCGCCGTGCATCGCGAGAGATAGGTATCGATTCCCGTCGGGCCGCTTCATGAACACAATCCACTCGCCGGTCATTCTCTGCTCGCTGCTTCGTTTGTTGAAAAGGCCGAAGGTTGCGTGATGCGTGACGCGACCTATCAAGTCATCGGTCAAATACTCGTTCTTGCTGGGATCGAGAATCTTCGTGAGATCGTCCAAGAACGATGCCTTGTTCATTTCGAGGACAAGATTCGGAAGCAGGTAGCGGGCCGAATAGAAGTGCTTGTGCCAGAGCCCCCGCAAAGGAAGTTTTCGAAATCGACCGGCAGGTTTTGTCGATACCCGCGCGCCTTCGCCCTCTAGGTCGCGGATCGTGTCGACTATTTCAAAGACATTGTGAATTCGCTGCTGGTAACAGACGAATAGCTGACTGAGCAGCAACGTGGAGACTCGAGCGGCAACCGATCGATCTGCGAAAAATTCTTGCCGAAATCCGGCGAGTTCGTCCGCTGAGATCATCAAGTGCGGTGTGTCATCGCCGCCGACAAAGGTTCAATCATTTATCTATTTCTTCACGTCGACGACGACGCGGCCTTGGACTTGGCCGGCCACGATCGCTTCGGCGAGGGCGGGCAGCTCGGCCAAACCTACGTCGCGCGTGCCGCCGGCCGGCAAGCCGTCGGGCAGGAGGGAAGCGAGTTTTCGCCAAGCGGTCTCGCGCTCGGCCAGCGGGCTGCGCACCGAATCGATGCCGAGCAGCTTCACCCCGCGCAGGATGAAGGGCATCACGGTCGTGGCCAGATCGTGCCCGCCGGCGAGGCCGCACGCGGCGACCGCGCCGCGTGTGACGGTCGAAGCCAGGATATTGGCGAGGGTCACGCCCCCGACGCTGTCCACGGCCGCGCCCCAGCGCTCGGATTCGAGCGGCTTGGCCGGTTTGGCGAGCTCGGCGCGATCGACGATGGTTTTGGCGCCGAGCGCCCTCAGATAGGGTTCGAGTTCGCGCCGCCCGGTCGAGGCCGCGACGCTGTAGCCGAGCTTGGCGAGCAATGCCACCGCGACCGAGCCCACGCCGCCGGCCGCCCCCGTGACCAGAATCTCGCGATCCTTCTTGAGGCCGCTGGCTTCGAGCGCCATGACGCACAGCATCGCCGTGAACCCGGCGGTGCCCATGGTCATGGCCCATCTCTCGTCCGTGCCGGGCGGCAGCTTCACCAGCCACTCGGCCTTGGCGCGCGCCTTCTCGGCCATGCCGCCCCAATGGCTCTCGCCCACGCCCCAGCCGGTCAGGATCACCTTGTCGCCGGGCTTGAAGCGGTCGTCGGCGGAACTCTCGACCGTGCCCGCCCAATCCACGCCCGGCACCATCGGAAAGGCGCGCACGATCTTGCCCTTGTCGGCGATCGCAAGCCCGTCCTTGTAGTTCAGCGTCGAATAGGCCACGCGCGCGGTCACGGCGAAATCGGGCAAAGCGCTGTCGTCGAGGGACTTCACCGCCGGAACGACTTTGCCGTCGATCTTGTCGAGCACGAGCGCACGGAACATGCCGGTATACCCTTCGCCGTTGGAACCTTGGCGTCTAGAAACCCGGCTCCGGCGCTTGCGTCAAGCGTCCCGCGCGTCGCATGGTGCGCTTGGTATGTCGCGCAACGCGCTTTTCCTGTTGTTGAAGGCCGGAGTCTCGGCCGGATTGATCGCGTGGCTCGCCACGCGGATCGATCTCGACCCCTTGCGCGACGCCTTCGCGACGCTCGATCCGGCATGGACCGCGCTGGCGCTCGCCTTCCTGCTCGCGCAATTGGTGCTGGCGGGTCTGCGCTGGTCGCGGATTCACGGACGCCTCGGCCAGCGCCTGGGCCCGCGCGACGCGGTCGAGCTCGCTTTCGTGGGCCAGTTCTTCAATCAAACCCTGCCCTCGGCGATCGGCGGGGACGCGGTGCGCGCGATCCTGGCGGCCAAGCGCGGGCTCACGGCCGGACAAGCCGCGTCGGGCGTGATCCTCGATCGCGGGCTGGCGTTGATCGTGCTCATCGCGCTGATGGCGCTCGCTTCGCCCGTTCTTCCGGCGCGCGAAGCCGCGTGGCTCGCGGGCGTGGCGCTGGCCACGCTGGCGGCGTTGGCCGCGGGCCTGTATCTGGCCGCGCGCGCGCGACGGTTCTTGCCGTCCTGGCGCGCGGTCGAATGGGCGTATGGCGTGGCGGAAGGATTGCGCGCCATCTTGGCGCGCCCGCGCTTGCTGCTCGTCTCGCTGATCGTGCATCTGGGCGTGATCGCGACCTTTTGGGCGCTGGCGCGGGCGCTGGACGTGCCCGCGGGCTTCGCGCTGTGCGTGGCGGCCGTGCCGCCCATCGTGCTGCTGAGCACGCTGCCGATATCGCTGGCCGGCTGGGGCGTGCGCGAGGGGGCGGCGGTCTACGTGTTCGGCCTGGCGGGCATCGCCGCGGCCGACGCGCTCGCACTTTCCGTCGCCTTCGGCGTGGCGCAGATCGCGATCGGCCTGCCGGGTCTGGCGCTCTGGCTCAAGGGCCGGCGCGATGGATGAGCGCGCGCTTGGCTTGATCGAGTGGGTGTTGGGCCCGGGCAAGCGCGGCGATCTCGGCGATTTCGTCGGCGGCGTGGCCGAGAAGCTCGTGGCGATGAGCGTGCCCGTGCATCGCGCGGGCGCGCTGCTCGATACGCTGCATCCGCGCTTCGTCGGCATGCAGCGCATCTGGGAGCCCGGCGGCGACACGAAGGAAGGCCGCGCCACGTTCGACGATCCGCAAATCGCTTCCGGCTTGGTGCGCTATACGATCGACGACGTGCAGGAGAACGGGCGCTGGTTCGATCTCAAGCTCGACGATCCGCGCGCGGACTCCTACGACTTGCTGCCCGCCTTGCGCGCGCGCGGCTACACGCACTACGTGATGGCGCCGCTGGAATTCGTCCAAGGCCCGATCCAAGGCCTGTCTCTCGCCACGCGCCATGAAGGCGGATTTTCCCGCGCCGATCTCGATCTGATCGACGCGGCGCGGCCCGCGCTCGCCGCCGTGCTGGAACTCAAGGCCGGGGCGCGGGTCGCGCGCGAGGTTCTGCAGGCCTATGTCGGCACGGCGCCGGGCGAGCTCATTCTGTCCGGCCGCATCCGGCGCGGCGACGTCACCACGATGCGCGCCGCCTTGCTGATGAGCGATCTGCGCGGCTTCACCTCGATGAGCGGCGCGCTGGCGCCCGAGGCGGTGGTCGCGCGCCTCAACGCCTATTTCGACCATGTCGTGCCCGCGATCGTTTCGCGCAAAGGCGAAGTCTTGAAGTTCATCGGCGACGGCGTGCTCGCCATCGCCGACGCGCGCGCCTTGGGCGACGCGGCGGCTTCGCGCGCGCTGCTGGCCGCGGCGCGCGAAGCGCAAGCGGGCTTGCGCGCTGCGGACATGCGCGCGGGCATCGCGTTGCATCTGGGCGAATTCGCCTACGGCAATATCGGCGCGGGCGATCGGCTCGACTTCACCGCCATCGGCCGCGACGTCAACCTGGTCGCGCGCCTCGAGAAAATGTGCGGCACGCTGGGCGAGCCGCTGATCGCCTCGGCCGAATTCGCGGCCGCCGCGCCGGGGCCGTGGCGGCGGCTGGGCGGCTACACTTTCAAGGGTTTCGAGGGCGCGCGCGACGTCTTCGCGCCCGGGTGAAGCTCCGACGGCAGCCAGCGTGCGACCAGGCGCTCGACGTTCTCCAGCCCGTCGAGCAGGCCCGGAATGACGGCCGCCGAAGGCGGATCTTGCCGGTCGAGTTCGCGCAACGCGGCGACCATCGCGCCCGTGGGGCGATGGCCGTCGTCGGGCAGCATGCGCGTGAGGCCCAGCGCCTGCGCGCGCTCGGCGCGGATCGCCTGTTCGAGCCGCGGCGCGACGCGCGGCACGATCACGGCGGGCTTGTCGAAGGACAGGATCTCGCAGAACGTGTTGTAGCCGCCCATCGCCACCACGCCGGCGGCGCGCACCACCAGCTGTTCCATATGCGCGTCGAAGGTGATCGCCTCGACGCGCGACAGGGCGTGCGCGCGCTGCATGAACTCGGCCTGGCGCTCGGACTGCATGAACGGCCCGAGCACCAGCAGCGCGCGGTGCGGCAGCTTGGCGTCGGATTCGTAGGCGCGCAAAACCCAGTCGATCAGCGCTTCGCCGTCCCCGCCGCCGCCGGGCGTCACCAGCACGTAAGGCTGCTCGCGCTCGCGCGCGGTGTCGACGATCGAGCGCGGCGCCGAAAGCGGGATCGTGCGGCGCAGATAGCCGGTGTAGCTCATCTTGGCGCGCACCGCGCGCGGCACCGCCAAGCCTTCGAGCGGATCGCACATCTGCGGCAGGCCGTAGACCCAAATGTCGTCGTAGAGGTCGCGCAACGCGGGCAGCGCCTTCTTGCGCTTCCACTCGGGCTCGAGCAAGGCCGGATCGTCCATCACGTCGCGCAAGCCCAGCACCAGCGGCACGCCGCGCGATTTGAGGAAATGCAGCGTGTCGGTCACCTCGCCGCGCAAGCCCAAGGGCTCCTTGTCGACGATGAACAGGTCGGGATCGTAGGCCTCGGCCGCGTTGCGGATGATCGAAGCGCGGATCGCCAAGGTCTGGGAAATGTCGATATGCAGGTTGAGCGACGTGTAGTCGCCGTTGCGCAACTTGATCACCCCGGGCACGCGCACGAAATCCACGCGCGCCTTGAAATCGAACGAGCCGATGATCGGCGAGCCCGACAGGATCAGGACCGACACGTCCTTGTCGGCCTCGACCAGCGAATGCGCGATCGCCCGGCAGCGGCGCAGATGCCCCAGGCCCATCGTATCGTGGCTGTAAATAAGCACGCGGCGGTCGCCGCGCGCGCGTTTGGTCCCGTTCGCCATGGACTCCCCCCGGGGGTGCGGCGTCTCAGCGGCCCGACACTACGGGGACTCGGGTTACGAATCCAAGTGTTCCCGGACGATATTCTGTAGCGAAGCGCTTTTTTCGGGCGGCGGGCCGGTTGCGCCGGCGGGCGGGACATCGCTAAGCTCCGGGCGGATTTGGGGGGTTTCGGGCTTTGCGCGACGGCGACGATATCGACCGGTCGATCTACCGGTTCGTCTGGCGGTTCTCGTTCAAGGAGACGGCGCTGGTCTGCGTGCTGGTGGCGGCGGCGCAGGGCTTCTACTACGTCACCCTCAATCTGCCCAAGAACATCATGAACCAGGGCATCGAGGGCAAGGGGATGAGCTATCCCACGAGCGTCCTCGGGCACTTCGAGTTCGACCGCATCGGCTATCTGTTGTGGCTGTGCGGGCTGTTCTTCCTGGCCGTGCTGGTCAATGGCGGCATCAAGCAGTTCATCAATTCGCTCAAGGGCAAGCTCGGCGAGCGCCTGCTGCGCCGGCTGCGCTACGCGCTGGTCGAGCGCATCTTGCGCTTTCCCGTGCCGCATTTCCGCAAGGTGTCGTCGGGCGAGTTGATCCCGATGGTGACGGCCGAGGTCGAACAGGTCGGCGGCTTCATGGGCGACGCCTATGTCCAGCCGCTGATGCAGGCGGGCATGCTGCTGACCATCGCGATTTTCCTGTTCGTGCAGAACCCGATCATGGGCCTGGCGGCGATGTCGCTCTACCCGTTCCAGGCCTATATCGTGCCCAAGCTGCAAAAGCGGGTGAAGGAGCTCGGCAAGGAGCGCGTCAAGGCGGTGCGCAAGGTTTCCGAGCGCATCGGCGAGACGGTCGGCGGCATCCAGGAAGTGCGCACCGCCGGCACGGCCGCGTGGGAGCGCGCGGACTACGCCGAGCGGTTCGGCACGATCTTCCGCATCCGCTTCGACATCTACCAGCGCAAGTCGCTGGTCAAGTTCATCAACAATTTCCTGAACCAGTGCGCGCCGCTGCTGTTCTACTCGATCGGCGGCTATCTGGTGATCCAGGGCGAACTCACGCTCGGCGCCTTGGTCGCGGCCCTTACCGCGCACAAGGACATGACCGGCCCGTGGAAGGAGCTGCTCGACTACTACCAGCAGGCCCAAGACGCGCAGCAGAAATACGAGCAGGTCGTCGAACAATTCCGGCCCGAAGCGATGCTGCCCGCCGATTTGCAGGACCTGCCCGCGGAGCCGGCGCCGGGCCTGTCCGGGCCGGTGGTCTTCGCCGGCGCCGCCGTGCAGGAGGATTCGCAGACCAAGCTGCTCGAATCGATCACGCTGACCCTCGAGCCGGGCGACCGCGTGGCGCTGACCGGCCCGTCGGGCGGCGGGCGCGAAGCGCTGGCGATGACGCTGGCGCGGCTTTACGTCGCCTCGGCCGGTTCGGTGAAGATCGGCGGGCGCGATTTGGCGCGCCTGCCCGACGCGCATCTGGGCGCGTCGCTGGGCTATGTCGGCCCGTCGGCCTATCATTTCTCGGCCAGTTTGCGCGAGAACTTGACCTATGGCTTGCGCCAGCGGCCCGTCGCGGGACCGGCGACGCGCGCGCCCGCGCGCGCGCGCTGGCTGACCGAAGCGGGCCGCGCCGGCAACCTCGCGCTCGACGTCACCGACGAGTGGATCGACTACGCGCGCGCGGGTGCGGCCGATGCGGCCGCGTTCGACGCGCGAATCGCCCATCTGCTGGACAAGGTCGATCTCGCCGAAGACGTGTTCGTGTTCGGCTTGCGCGGCCGCATCGATCCGAAAGAAAAACCCGCCGTCGCCGAAGCGATCCTGACCGCGCGCGCGGCGTTTCGCGGCCGCTTGGCCGGGCCGGACGCCGACCCGGCGCTGAAGGGCCTGGTCGAGCCGTTCGATCCCGCCGCCTACAACGACAACGCCACCGTCGCGGAAAACCTGCTCTTCGGCACGCCCTTGGACGCCGCCTTCGAAACCGACGCGCTCGCCACGCAGCCCGACTTCCTCGCCGTTTTGCGCGCGCGCGGGCTCGAGGAGGAGTTCGTCGCGATGGGCCGCAAAGTGGCCGAGATCATGATCGAGCTGTTCGCCGATCTGCCGCCGGGCCACGAATTCTTCGACCGCTTCAGCTTCATCGCCGCCGACGACCTGACGCTCTATCAGTCGATCGTGGCGCGCACGGCACCCGGCGCGGACGGGGCCGCGCCCGCCGTCGAACCCGACGACCGCGCGCGGCTGCTCGGTTTGCCGTTGAAGCTCGTCAACGCGCGCCACCGCTTGGGCCTGATCGACGCGGCCTTCAAGGCCAAGGTGCTGGAGGCGCGCGCCGCCTTGCGCGCGGCCTTCGCCGACTCCAAGTCGACCCGCGGCAAGGTCGCGTTCTTCGAGCCCGACTCCTACAACGCCGCCGCCGCGATCCAGGACAACATCCTGTTCGGCCGCGTCGCCTACGGCCAGGCCAAAGCGCAGGCGACCGTCGCCAAGGCGATGCGCGAAATGCTCGAAGCGCTGGGCTTGCGCGAGCGCGTGTTCGAAGTGGGGCTGGATTTCCAGGTCGGCGTGGCGGGCGCGCGCCTGTCGCCGGCCCAGCGCCAGAAGCTCGCCTTCGCCCGCGCGCTCGCCAAGCGGCCCGACATTCTGGTGTTCAACGACGCCTTCGCCGCCCTCGATCCCGCGGGCCAGGCGCGCGTGCTCGACGGCGTGCTCGAAGCCGCCGGCCCCGCGATCGTCGTCGCTTCGCTGGGCGATCCGCGCATGGCCGGGAAATTCGGCCGCACGGTCGTGCTCGCCGAGGGCCGCGTCGCGCAAGTCGGCGCCTATGCCGAGCTGGCGGCCAAAGACGGCGCGTTCAAGGATCTGCTGGCGGGGGGCTGAGGAGAGGATCATGTCGATCAAGGAAGAGACCGAAGCCCTCAAACGCATTCCGCTGTTCGCCAAGCTCGATCCGGCGAAGCTCAAGCTGCTCGC
>JAMNXK010000077.1 GCA_023653245.1 Tagaea sp. | reverse complement strand
CACAGACCGCGCTCGCCGATTTGATCGCCGTGATCGGTCGTGTAGACGATCAGCGTGTTCTCGGCCAAGCCGTTGCGTTCGAGCGCGGCCAGCACCTCGCCGATCATGGCGTCGAGCCGGTAGGTGAGGCCCCAATAGGCCGCGCGCGCGCGGTGGACTTGCTCGGGCCGCACCGCGCGGATGCCGCGATCGTCGCGCCACGCGGCGAGCCACGCGTGCTCGGCCTCGCGCGGCGGCGGCGCCAGGCGCGGCGACGTCACGCGGGGCGCGAAACGATCGTAGTCTTCGCGCGACGCCACGTAAGGCGGATGCGGCAGCATGAGTCCGACCGACAGCGCGAAAGGTGCGGTATCGCCCCCGCGTCGCGCCGCACCCAGCCGGTCGAGCGTCGCGACCGCCGCGGCCGTCACGTCGCGATCTTTGACCTCGTACATGCTCGAACCCGGGCCCGCGCGCTCCAAACTCGCGGGATGGGGCTCGTTGGTCTCGGCGAGGATGCCCATGTCGTGGCGCGGAATACCCGGCCAATTCGGGCTGTGCTCGCCGACCAGGCGCTCGGCGTAGCCGTGCAGCTGATCGGGCCCCATCGCGTGCAGGCGCCCGACCAGGATCGGCCGGTAGCCCGACGCCCCCAGCGCGTGCGGCCAGGTCGCGCGGTCGGAGGCGAGAAAATCGTCGTTCGTCCAGCAATCCTGCGCCGACGGATGCCGGCCCGTGAGCATCGACATGCGCGAGGGCACGCAGATGGGCGAGGGGCAATACGCGGCGTCGAACGTCAGCCCGCGCGCGGCGAGGCGATCCAAATTCGGCGTGACGCCGAGGCGATCGCCGTAGCAGCCGGCGACGTGAAACGCGTGCTGATCGGAAAACAAGAACAGCAGATTGGGCTTGGCGCTCACGGATCGATCCCCACGGCGCGGCGATGGGCGACCGTCAGATGGGCACCCAGCGCCGTCTCGGCCTTGTCGGGATCGCGCGCCTTGAAGGCGGCGATCACCGCCAGATGCTCCTCGATCGCGGGCAGCACGCGCTCGCGCGTGAAACGCCGGTGCAGACGCGCGAGCCGGATCTTGTCGAAATTGACGCGGTGGACCTGGGTCAGCAGCGCGTTGTCCATGTGCTCGACGATCATGTCGTGCATCGCCCAATCGAGGCGCAGCGCTTCGTCCATCGCCGCGCGGCTCGGATCGATCCGGACCTTCTTGAGCGCTTTTTGGGTGCGCGTTTCGAGATCGTGGATCGCCGCCATCGGGCCGTCGGCCGCGAACTTGCGCGCCGCGGCGAGTTCCAGCACGCGCCGCAGCCCGAACGCGTCGTTCAGGAAGGCGACGTCGAAAGCGGCGATCTGGATGCCGCGCTGGGGAATGAGGCGCACCAGCGCCTCGGCCTCCAGTTTCTTCAGCGCCTCGCGCAGCGGGCCGACCGGCACGTCCATCAATTCGCTCAGCTCGCGCTGCGAGACGAATTGCCCGGGCACCAGATCCTGGGCGAACAGCCGCGCCTTGAAGCGGTCATAGGCTTGATGGCGCATCATGGCTTGGGTCATGACTAAGTCGTAACTGAGATATCAGTTGCCCGTCAAGGCCGCCGCGCTCGCGTGCGCCGCCGGGCGCCGTTAAACTGGGCGCCATGCGCAGTCCCTTCGGCCTCACGCGCGACGACGAGTCGCGATATCTCGCCTGGTGTTTCGCGAACAAGCGCCCCTATTTCGGCGCGTGGTTCTTGGCGGGGCTCGGCAACACGCGCCGCCAAGCGGCTTTGCGCGACTGCGTTTCGTCCCTGGCGCCGAAGGCCGAGCCCTTGCGCGCGCTGGAAGTGGGCTCGTGGACGGGCGCGTCGGCCTGCACCATCGCCGCGGCGCTGCGCGCGCTCGACCCGCGCGCGACGCTCGTCTGCGTCGATCCTTGGGCGCCGTACGAAGCCTCGCAAGACATGGCGGGCGATCCCATCCATCTCGAAATGAACGCGCTCCAGGCTTCGGGCGTGGTCGGCGAGCTCTTCGCGCACAACGTCGCCGCGTGCGGACTCGACGCCGTCGTCCGGCCGATGCGCGCCGCGTCGCGCGCGGCACTACCGGGCTTCGCCGATTCGAGTTTCGATCTGGTCTATGTGGACGGCAACCACCGCCACTCGGCGGCCGCCTTCGATCTCGCCCAGGCCGCGCGCCTCGTTGTACCCGGCGGCGTCGTGTGCGGCGACGATCTGGTGCTCGCCTTCGAAGATACCGACCAAGCCCAGACCCGCGCGTGCCGGGAACTCGACTACGTCGTCGATCGGCGCACCGGCCAGGGCCATCATCCGGGCGTCGCGCTGGCGGTGGCGGAGATTTTCGGCCGGCCCGCGATCCGCGACGGGTTCTTCGCCGTGCGCCGCGCGCCCGAGGGCTTCGTGCCGCACGATTTCGACGCCCATCCGCGATCGGACGAGCGCCCCGCGCATCTCCTCCTCGATCCCGCGTGGCGGCTCAGTGACTGAGCGTCCACTGCTCGTCGGCGGGGAAATAATGCGCGACGAAGCGATAGGTGTTCTTGATCAAGGTCTCGAGGCGCCGGCTGCGGCCTTCGACGTGCTCGCTCTTCCAGCCCGCGACGACCGAATCCCAGATCAGCAGCTTCTGGTGCAGCTTGTCGCGCGTGGCGCGGGTGAAGTCGACGATCTCCGCCGTCTTGCGCGCGACGTTGCGGATCTCGGCGGTCTGGGCGTCGGCGTTCTGGAACAGCGTGTGATATTCCTCGACCGGTTTCTTGATGAGGATGCGCACGCGGTAGATCTCTTCGCTGAGCGCGCCGGAATTGCGGTAGGTCTTGGCGGTCTTGGCGAGTTTGTCGACGATCGAGCTCACCTGGGCGTAGCGGTCGCGCAAGCCTTCGATATAGGCGAATTCGCGCGCGACCTTTTCGAAGCGCGATTTGTATTCGGCGGATTGGTCCGCGGGCACGCCCATGCTCGCGAGCAAGCGGTTGTGCTCGGAATCGAGCTTCTCCTTGAAGCCGGGTTGGGCGAGCCGAGGGGTCAGCCCGCCGGTGATCAGCCCTTCGTCGAGATCGCCGCCGTCTTGCGCCAATAGGGCCGCGACGATGCGGCCGCGCGCGCGGTCCTTGTGGATCGGATCGACTTTCCACGAGGCGCTGCCGTCGAGGATTTCGTTGGGAATCGAATCGCCGGGCTGGATTTCGCCGACATAAGCCAGGCTGCGCACGACGGTGCCGATCAGCTTCTTGTCGTCCTCGCTCATCTCCGGGAACATCTTGAGCAGGATCGCGGTCGATAGGAAGGCGCGGTGCTCGCCCAGCTCCATCGACAGCCCGGCTTCGAGCCGGTCGGGCTCGCGGATGAACTTCACGTTCGGCAAAGTGAAGATCTTGTGGTCGAAAATGAAATGCGTCGCCTTGCCGCCGTCCTTGGGCGCGGCGAGTTCGCCCGGCGGGGCCTCGGGTGTTGGCGCCGGGGCGTCGGCGGGCGCGTCCGCCGGCGGGGGAGGGGTGTCGTCCGTCATTTGGGCCCTAGGTTAATCCGCCGCAAAGCTTTCGCCCAGAGTCGAGGGCGCGGCTCTTTTGCGCCGCAACATCGCCGGTTTAAGGGTCCGGACAGGTTTTCATGCGATGATCCGGGGCATTGGAGCCGAGTCGCCATGAGCGAAACACACCCCGTTCCGACCTCCGCCGATATCGCCGATCCCGAGGGCGAGCGTCGAAATCTCGAAGGTTTCGGCGCCGAACTGCTCCTGTCGTTCGTCGAGCGCGTGATCGCCAAGCACGGCGGCGAGGACGCGCTGGGCCTGCGCCGGGAAGCCCGCGAGATCGTCACCGGCGGCGGCTTGTCCAAGATCTCGGGCCTGGCGGCGACGGCGTTCGAGAACCAGCGCCGTCAGGCGCTGCTGCGCAAACTGCGCCGCGACTCGTTCGGACGGCTGGTGTGCAAGCCGCTGGCGCCGTTATTCGCCGACGGCACGGTCAGCCGCGAGCTCGTCCATGGCATCCGCGCCTTTGTGCGCATGCTGATCGGCAAAGAGCAGGAATTCGCGGCATCGACGGCCGCTCAGGCGCGCTGGAAGGCGATGCAGGACGCCGATCCGGACGTCGCGTGGAAGGCGTTCTACGCCGACCCGGAAATGCGCGCGATCTGGTGGCGCATCCTGGCGACGCTGCCCGCCGCGTTCCGCCATTTCGAGGCGCGGCTCGATCGGATGGTATTGGTGCTCAATACCCGCCAGGGCGACGTGTCGCTTTCGGGTGGGGCCTACATCCACAACACGCATCGCCAGACCGTCGACCTCGCCGGCGAAAGCGAGGCGCTGGCGATCTTGCGCGCTTGGGTTGCGACCGGGCTCGGTCTGTCGGCGGAGGACAAGCGCCTGTTCGCGGCGGCGACCGGCTATCCGCCGGATTTCGAGGCGCTGGCCGAGCGGCTCGATCTCGATCAGGCCCCCGCGAGTCGCTCGTCATAGAGCTGACATCGAGAGCGTTTTCGCTCTCATCATTCAATGCTGCCGGGCAGGGATTTCTGGCTGGAACAGAACTGTCCATAAACGGACCGAAATCGTCCGAATGCGCCTCGCTTGCCCCCGAAAAGATGGTGCCGTGCTATCGCGGTTTGCGAACAATAGTGAAGCCGGAACGACAAGTGTGGCCCTTTTGACCCCGGAATTCGCCGATAATACTTTCGGTCTTGATTGTGGACACGAACCCACGTAAACGCGTTGGAAAGCATCGCTCCGCTACAGAATCCGGTCCTCGTGCGAGCCAAAACCCCTCTGATCTTTCTAGCGGCCGCCGCCCTAGCTTTGGCGGGCTGCGAAATCACGCCCAATCCGTTGACGCCGGAGGATACGCGCGCGCGCGTGGTCGCCGACCGGGCGCGTCTTTACGCCGACCAGCCACCGATCGAAGGGCCGCTGACGCTGCACGACGCGATGGCGCGCGCCATCCGCTTCAATCTCGACGCCCGGCTGCGCGCCCAAGAACAGGCGCTGTCGCTGCGCCAGCTCGATCTGTCGCGCTACGACTTGCTGCCGGGCCTGGTCGCCGGCGCGGGCTATACCGGCCGCGACCGCGTGACCGCCTCGTCGAGCCGTTCGATCCGCACCCAATCGCAATCGGTCGAACCCTCGACCTCGCAGGATCGCGACCGGCTGACGGCCGATCTGAACTTGGTCTGGAACGTGCTCGATTTCGGCGTCAGCTACGTCAACGCCCAGCAGAACGCCGACCGCACGCTGATCGCCCAGGAGCGGCGGCGCAAGGTCATCCACTCGATCATCCAGGACGTGCGCGCCGCCTATTGGCGCGCGGTGGCGGCCGAACGTCTGCTCGGCCGGATCGACCCGCTGATCGAACGCGTGCGCGAAGCACGCCGCTTGTCGGCCGCCGCCGGCGGGCAGCGCATCGACAGCGCCCTGCAGCAATTGTCCACCCAGCGCGCGCTGGTCGAGGCCGAGCAAGGCTTGCTCGCCCAGCGCCGCGAGCTGGCGCTGGCGCGCACCGAACTCGCCGCGCTCATCAACCTGCCGCTCGACCGGCCGATCGCCATCGCCGTGCCCGCGCGCATGACCGATATTCCCGAGCTGACCCTCGCCCAGGAAATGCTGGAGGAAACGGCCCTCGCCTTCCGCCCCGAATTGCGCGAGGAGCACTACACCGCGCGCATCTCGGCGGCCGAAACGCGCAAGAACCTGCTGCGCCTGCTGCCCGGCCTCGAATTCCGACTCGGCCATTCGGCCGACAGCAATTCCTTCCTGGTCGAGAACAACTGGACCGAATGGGGTGCTCGGGTCAGCTGGAACCTGATGCGCCTGTTCGCGGCCCCCGCCCAGATCGCCGCCAGCCAAGCGGCCGAAGACGTGGCCGAGTCGCGGCGCGTCGCGCTGTCGATGGCGGTGCTGACCCAAGTCTACGTGTCGCGCGCGAATTTCGAGGAGTCCAAGCGCCGCTTCGCCGCCGCCGCCGAGATCGAATCGCTCGACGGCCGCATCCTCGAACAGCTGCGCGCCGAAGTCAGCGCCCAGCGCCTGGGCGATCTCGCGTTGATCCAGGGCGAGCTCACCGCCGTGCGCGCGGCCTTGCAGCGCGACCTCGCTTTCGCCGAGGTCAACAACGCCTACGGTCAAGTGTTCGTCGCGATCGGCGCCGATCCGCTGCAGCGCGATCTCGACAGCCTCGACATCGCCGCCATCGCCGCGGCGATCCGCGACACCGAGCGCGACTGGGCCCAAGGCCGCTTCGTGCTGCCCGGACAGACGCGCCCCGCCGCCGCGCGATGACCCCGCGCGCGGCCGCGCTGGCGCTGGCGCTCGCCGCCGCTTCCGGTCCGGCTGGCGCATTCGAAGCGCGCGGCGTGGTCCAGCCCGAACGCGAAGCCGTGATCTCCGCCGAAGTCGCCGGGCGCATCCTCGAGATGCGCCACGGCCCCGGCGACCGCTTCCGCGAGGGCGAGATCCTGGCGCGTCTGGATTGCCGCTTCTACGACGCGCGCGTCGCCCAAGGAAACGCCGCGCGCGACGCGGCGCGCGCCCAGCTCGACTCCGACCGCGAAATGTCGCGGCTGCGCGCGATCGGCGAGCTCGATGTCGCGCGTTCGGACGCCAATCTGCGCGCCGCCGAAGCCGAAGTGACCTTGCGCCGCATCGACGCCCAGCGCTGCGCGCTGCCGGCACCTTACGCGGGCCGCATCGTCGAGCGCCGCGCCCAGCCGCACGAGACGGTCGCCGCCGGCACGCCGTTGATCGAGATCGTCGACGACCGCTCCTTGCGCATCCGCGCCATCGTGCCGTCTTCGGCGCTGGCGTGGCTGAAGCCGGGCATGAATTTCCGTTTCACCTTGGACGAGACCGGCGAGACGCGGCCCGCGCGCGTGCGCGAGCTGGGTGCGCGCGTCGATCCGGTCAGCCAAACCGTGCCGATGATCGCCGTGTTCGAGCGCCCGCCCGAGGGCTTGGTCGCCGGCATGAGCGGCACGGCGCGCTTCGATCCGCCGGCGCGATGAACGTGCCGGCACCCGCGCCGGGGCCGGGCCCGCGCGCCGGGGGCGACCCGGCCGCCCAGCGCTTTTCGATCTTCCTGCAGATCGAGCGCGCCGCGCGCCAAGCCGGCACGCGCGAAGCGCTCGGCTATGCGATCGTCAACGAAACCCGCCGGCTCGTGCCCTATTCGCGCGCGTGCCTGGCTTTGGCCGAGCCCGGCGGGCGCTTGAAGCTCGAAGCCGTCTCGTCGGTCGGCAGCTTCGAGCGCGACGGCCCTTATGCGCGCTGGCTGGCGCGCGCGTTCGACGCCGCGCCCGCGCGCGAGATGGCGCTTGTGACCGCCGGCGATCTGCCCGAAGCCTTGCGCAAGGAATGGGCCGAGCACGCGGCGCCCGCGGTGCTGTGGGTGCCGCTGCTCGACCGCGACGGCGTGCGCGTGGGTGCCCTATGGCTGGCGCGCGAGACGCCGTGGACCGACGGCGATCGCGTGCTGCTCGAACAGCTCGCCGGCGCCTACGCCCATGCCGTGGCCGCGTTGCTGGGCCCGGCCAAGCGCAAGCGCTTGCGCCGGGCGCGGAACTGGCTGCTCGGGCTTGCGGCCGTGGGTACGATCGCCGCCGGCTTCGTGCCCGTGCCGCGCGCGGCCCTGGCGCCGGGCGAAATCGCCGCGCGCGACGCGCTGGTCGTGGCCGCGCCCATGGACGGCGTGATCAAAGGCATCGAAGTCGCACCCAACGCGCGCGTGAGTGTCGGCGATCTGCTGGCGCGCTACGACGAAGCGCCGTTGCGCGCACGGCGCGATCTGGCCGCGCGCGCGCTCGACGTGGCGCGCGCCGATCTGCGCCGCGCCCAGCAAGGCGCGTTCGGCGACCGGCAGAGTGCCGCGCAAGTCGCACTGCT
>JAMNXK010000076.1 GCA_023653245.1 Tagaea sp. | reverse complement strand
CCTACGGGCTCGACCGGCCGCTGCACGAGCAATATCTGATGTATCTGGGCAATTTGCTGCGCGGCGATTTGGGCCCTTCCTTCTTCCTGCGCGATTTCTCCGTGAGCCAAATCCTCGCCCAAGGCCTGCCGGTATCGATGGCGCTGGGGGCGAGCGCCATCCTGCTCGCTTTGCTCGTCGGCGTGACGCTGGGGGCGATCGCCGCCACGCGCCAGAACGGCGCGCTCGATCACGCGGTCGTCGGCTTCGCCACCGCCGGCGTGACCATCCCCAATTTCGTCGTCGCGCCCGCGCTGCAGATCGCCTTCGGCCTGACGCTCGCCTGGCTGCCGGTCGGCGGCTGGAACGACGGCGCATTGCGCAACGCGATTCTGCCGGTCGTGGTGCTCGCCTTGCCGCAGATCGCGGTGGTGGCGCGCCTCACCCGCGCGTCGATGATCGAAGCCTTGCGCGCCGACCATATCCGCACGCTGCGCTCGCTCGGGCTCGGGCCGCGCCATGTGATCGAGCATGCGCTGCGCGGCGCGCTGCTGCCGGTCGTCTCCTATCTCGGGCCGACGGCGGCGGCGTTGCTCACCGGCTCGGTGGTGGTCGAGACGATCTTCGGCCTGCCCGGCATCGGGCGCTATTTCGTCGAGGGCGCCTTGAACCGCGACTACACGCTGGTGATGGGCACGGTGGTGGTCGTGGCGGTGTTCGTGCTCGTCTTCAACTTGGTCGTCGACGTGCTTTACGCCGCCCTCGATCCGCGCGTGCGTTACGAATGAGCGCCGTCCTGGTCCCGGCGTCGTTGTGGGGCGACGCGGCCGCGCGCCTGGCGCGCAACCGCGCGGCCGTGGCCAGCATCTACGTGCTGATCGCCGTGACGCTCGCCAGCGTGTTCGGCCCGTTGCTGCTCGACCATTCCTACGACCGCGTCTTCCCCGACTATGTGCGCGTGGCGCCCTCGCTCGCCGCCCAGCCGACGGCCGAGCGGCTGGAGGACGGGCTCGCCCGCGTGGCTTCGCGCTTGCGCGCCCGCGCGGTCGAGCGCGTCGAAACGCGCGATGTCTTGCGCGTGGTCCTCGAATCCCCGCGCGCCATCGACGAGCGCGGCCTGGCCTTTTTCGAGCGCTCGGACCTATTCGGGCCCGCGCGGGTGATCGAACGCGCCGACGAAGGCAAGCGCCTGACGATCGAGGTCGCGATCGAGCGCCATCGCTTCCTGTTCGGCACCGACGGCAACGGGCGCGATCTGCTGGCGCGCTCGCTGATCGCCGGGCGGGTCAGCCTGGCGATCGGCCTGCTCGCGACCTTCGTGGCCATCCTGATCGGCGTGACCTACGGCGCCGTTGCGGGGCTGCTGGGCGGGCGCATCGACGCGCTGATGATGCGCGCGGTCGACGTGCTCTACTCGCTGCCCTTCATCTTCTTCGTGATCATGCTGGTCGTGTTTTTCGGCCGGAACTTCGTGCTGATGTTCCTGGCCGTGGGCGCGGTCGAATGGCTCGACATGGCGCGCATCGTGCGCGGCCAGACGCTGAGCCTCAAACGCCGCGAATTCGTGCAAGCCGCCGAGGTGCTGGGGGTGGGCACGCGCGGCGTGCTCGCGCGGCACATCGTGCCGAACACGCTGGGGCCCGTCGCGGTCTACACCACGCTGCTGGTCCCCAAAGTGATCCTGCTCGAAAGCTTCCTGTCGTTCCTAGGGCTGGGCGTGCAGGAGCCGATGACCAGCTGGGGCGTGCTCATCGCCGACGGGGCGCGCAACATCCAGGGCAACACGCATCTGCTGGTCTTTCCGGCGATCTTCCTGACCGTCACGCTGTTCTGCCTGAATTTCCTGGGCGACGGCTTGCGCGACGCGCTCGACCCCCGGGATCGCTAGATGGACGCGCCCGTCTTCGCCGTGCGCGATCTCGACGTGCGCTTCCGCACCGGAGCGGGCGAGATCGCGGCGGTGAAAGCCGTGTCGTTCACCATCGAGAAAGGCGAGACGCTGGCGATCGTCGGCGAGTCGGGCTCGGGCAAGAGCCAGACGATGCTCGCATCCTTGGGCTTGCTCGCGTCGAACGGGAGCGTGACGGGCTCGGCGAAGCTCGAAGGCGTGGAGCTGGTGGGTGCTACGCAACGCGATCTCGATCGCGTGCGCGGCCATCGCGTGGCGATGGTGTTCCAGGAGCCGATGACCTCGCTCGATCCGCTCTACACGATCGGCGCGCAGATGGTGACGGCGATCCGCCGCCATCGGAGTCTGGGGAAGGGCCAAGCCCGCGCCGAAGCGCTTTTCATGCTCGAACGCGTGCGCATCCCCGAGGCCGCGTCGCGGCTCGATTCCTATCCGCACGAGCTGTCCGGCGGCCAGCGCCAGCGCGTGATGATCGCCATGGCGCTGGCCAACCGCCCCGCTTTGCTGGTCGCCGACGAGCCGACCACGGCCCTCGACGTGACCATCCAGGCCGAGATCCTGGAATTGCTCGCCGAGCTGCGCCGCGAATTCGGCATGGCGATCGCCTTCATCACCCACGATCTGGGGATCGTGCGGCGCTTCGCCGAGCGCGTGGCGGTGATGCGCGAGGGGCGGATCGTCGAGACCGGCCCGACCGATTCGGTGTTCGCCGATCCGCAGCATCCGTATACGCGCGCGCTGATCGACGCCGAGCCCAAAGGCCGCAAGGCGCCGCCGCCGCCGGACGCGCCCATCCTGCTCGACGCCAGCGACATCAAGGTCCATTTCGACCTGCGCGGCGGGCTGTTCGCGCCCAAGCGGGTCGTGCGCGCGGTCGACGGCGTGTCGATCCGGGTGCGCGCGGGCGAGACGCTCGGCATCGTCGGCGAGTCCGGCTCGGGCAAGTCCACGCTCGGCCGCGCGGTCTTGCGCCTGATGCCCTCGGCCGGGCTGGTGCGCTTCGAGGATCGCGCCCTGCCGCCGCGCGGCGATCCGGCTTTGCGCGGGCTTCGCCGCTCTTTCCAGCTCGTGTTCCAGGATCCCTATGGCTCGCTGAGCCCGCGCATGACGGCGGGCGAGATCGTGTCCGAAGGCTTGCGCGTGCACGCGCCCGAACTGACCGGCGCCCAGCGCGATGCGCGCGCGGCCGCGGCCTTCGAGGAGGTGCGCCTCGATCCCGAATTGCGCCGGCGCTTTCCGCACGAGTTTTCCGGCGGCCAGCGTCAGCGTATCGCCATCGCACGCGCGATCGTGCTGCGGCCCAAGCTCGTGATCCTCGACGAGCCCACCTCGGCACTCGACCGCTCGATCCAGAAGGCGATCGTCGAGCTCTTGCGCGACATCCAGACGCGGCACGGGCTCGGCTATGTGTTCGTCAGCCACGACCTCGCCACGGTGCGCGCGATGGCCGACCGGATCGCGGTGATGAAGGACGGCAAGATCGTCGAAGAGGGACCGTCGGAGGCGCTGCTCGCCAACCCGCGCGAGGCCTATACGCAGCGGCTGCTCGCGGCGGCGGCGCTCAGCTGAGGATCGTATAGGGCTTCGTCGCTTGTGCGGTCCAATCCGCGCGCGCCAGGCGATAGAGAAGATGCCGGCGCAGCTCATGGCCCTCGGGAACGCGCGGATGGTCGAAGGCGGCGGTCGCGTCTTCGCGCAGGCCGATCCGCTCCATGACCTTGCGCGAGGCGATATTCGTGGGCACGACGAAGGCGACGATACGGTCGAGGTGTTCTTCGCGGAAGACGAAATCGAGCGCGGCGCGTGCCGCTTCGGTCGCATAGCCCCGGCTCCAGAAGGCGCGCGCCAGGCGCCAGCCGATCTCGACGGACCCGTGCGGCCGCACGTCGAGCGGCGTTTCCCACGGACCGACGAAGCCTGCGAACGCGGTCTCGCCAGGGATTTCGACCGCCCAGGGGCCATAGGGCGTGCGCGCGAATTGGCCCGCGAGGAAGTCGGCGCTCTTGTCGCTCTCGGCGCGGGTTTGCAGCGAGGCGAAGAAACGCCTGACCTCGGGATCGGCGTTCATCGCGGCGAAAGGCGCGCGGTCCGCTTGCGTCCACGGCCGCAGGATCAGCCTTTCGGTCCGCAGCGTGACGCCCTTCATGCGGCTACTCGGGGGAGAATGGAGCGGGTGAAGGGAATCGAACCCTCGTCGTGAGCTTGGGAAGCTCCTGCTCTACCATTGAGCTACACCCGCGAGCCGGAGCGCAAGATAAGCAAGCCTCGGGTCGCGCGCAAGTTCGGCCGCTTGACAGGCCGCTCCCCACCCCCTAGCTTCGCGGACCACGTGGCGATTTGGGCCGACCGGCTTGCGGGGCCACGTTAATCAACCCCGCTAAAAGGTCGGTGCCGGATTTCCGGGCCCCTGGCCCGCTCCGTAACCCCGACCCGAGGTCGGGGTTTTTTCGTTCCGGAGTTCCGCCGATGCCCGCCAACAAGAAAGACGCGATCCGCCAATCCTGGCGCCCCGCCACGCGCCTGGTGCGCGAAGGCACGCAGCGCTCGAGCTGGTGCGAGACCAGCGAGGCGCTCTACCTCAATTCTGGCTTCGTCTACGACGACGCCGCCGACGCCGAAGCGGCCTTCGCGGGTCCCACCAAGGACCAGCGCTTCGTCTATTCGCGCTTCGGCAACCCGACCAACGCGATGCTGGAAAAGCGCCTGGCGGCCCTCGAAGGGGCGGAAGCGTGCAAGGTCACGGCGTCGGGCATGGCGGCGGTGTTCGCTTCGCTCGCCTGCCAGCTCAAGGCGGGCTCGCGCATCGTGTCGTCGCGCGCGCTGTTCGGGTCGTGCCACTACATCGTGACCGAGCTGCTGCCGCGCTGGGGCATCGAATCGATCCTGGTCGACGGGCCCGACCTCGCGCAATGGAAAGCGGCACTCGCGACCAAGGCCGACGTCGTGTTCCTGGAGACGCCGTCCAATCCGATGCTCGATCTGGTCGATCTCAAGGCCGTCGCCGCGCTGGCGCGCAAAGCCGGCGCGCAAGTGGTCGTGGACAACGTGTTCGCCACGCCGCTCTACCAGAAACCCCTCGAATGGGGAGCGGACATCGTCGTCTATTCGGCGACCAAACACATCGACGGCCAAGGCCGCGTGCTGGGCGGCGCGGTGCTCGGCCGCAAAGCGTGGATCGACGACAAGCTCGTCCCGTTTCTGCGCCATACCGGTCCGACTTTGTCCGCGTTCAACGCCTGGGTCTTGCTCAAGGGGCTCGAAACCTTGCCGTTGCGCGTCGCCGCACAGACCCAAAGCGCCTTGGCCGTCGCCAAACGCCTGGAAGCGTCGCGCGAGGTCGCGCGCGTGCTCTATCCGGGCCTGCCTTCGCACCCGCAATACAAGCTGGCGCGCCGCCAGATGAAGGCCGGCTCGACCCTGGTCGCCTTCGATCTCAAAGGCGGCAAGAAGGCCGCTTTCGCCTTCCAGAACGCGCTCGAGACCATCGATATCTCCAACAATCTCGGGGATTCGAAGAGCTTGATTTGCCATCCCGGCACGACCACGCATCAGCGCCTCTCGGCCGAGGAAAAAGCGCGGCTCGGAATCGGACCGGGAAGTTTGCGGCTGTCGGTCGGGCTCGAAGATCCCGCCGATCTGATCGCCGATATCGAGCGCGGGCTCGCCGCGGCGCGCCACACGCGGTAACGGCCGGGGACTGGCCCGGGGCTTTCGACGGCCCTATATTCGGGGGATGTACAGCGCCACGACCCGCGACATCAAGGTAACGGTCAAGCCGGTCTTTCTCGAAGACCAGTCCTCGCCCGCCGAAAACCATTACGTGTGGGCCTATCACGTGCGGATCGAGAATCTCGGCACGCGCGCGGTGCGCTTGCGCGCGCGGCATTGGAAAATCACCGACGCGCTGGGGCGGTTGCAGGAAGTGAAGGGCGCGGGCGTGGTCGGCGAACAGCCGCTGCTCGAACCCGGCCAGTCCTTCGAATACACCTCGGGCACGCCGCTGGGCACGCCCACCGGCATCATGTCGGGGACCTACATGATGGAAACCGCCGACGGCGCGCGCTTCGACGCCGTGGTGCCCGCTTTTTCGCTCGATTCGCCCCATCACAGCGCCAAGCTCAACTGAAGGAAACACGCCCTTGAAATCGGCCCTGAAGCCCGTTCCCGCCAAACGCGCGCCCGCGAAGCCTAGCCGCGAGGCCGCCCAAGCGGCGGTGCGCACGCTGCTGCAATGGGCCGGCGAGGACCCGGATCGCGAAGGCCTGCTCGGCACGCCCGAGCGCGTCGTGCGCGCCTACGAGGAATGGTTCGCGGGCTACAACGAAGATCCGGTCGAGCTGCTGGCGCGCACCTTCGAGGAAACCGCCGGCTACGACGAAATGGTCGTGCTGCGCGACGTGCGCTTCGAAAGCCATTGCGAGCACCATATCGCGCCGATCATCGGCACGGTCCATGTCGCCTATCTGCCGGCCACGCGGGTGGTCGGCATTTCCAAGCTCGCGCGCGTGATCGACGTCTACGCCAAGCGCATGCAGATCCAGGAAAAACTCACCGCCCAGATCGCCAACACGATCGAAGAAGTGCTCCAGCCCAAGGGCGTGGCGGTCGTCGTCACGGCGCAGCATCAATGCATGACCACGCGCGGCGTGCACAAGACCGGCGTGTCGATGGTGACCAGCCGCATGCTCGGCGCCTTCCGCGACAACGAAGCCACGCGCCGGGAGTTCCTGGCGATCGTGGGTGCGGCGCGCGGGCCCGGCGAGAGCGGCTGATCGCATGGCGGCGGCGCAAGACTCGGTCGATATGCTCGCGCGCCTGGTCGCGCACAACACGGTCAGCAAGGATTCCAATCTCGGCTTGATCGAGGACGTGCGCGCCTATCTCGCGGGCCACGGAATCGAATCGCGCCTCGTGCCCAACGAAGACGGCACCAAAGCCAATCTCGTGGCCACGATCGGCCCGCGCGTCGAGGGCGGCGCCATCCTGTCGGGCCATACCGACGTGGTGCCGGTCGAAGGCCAGCCGTGGTCGAGCGATCCGTTCGCGCTGACCGAACGCGACGGGCGGCTCTACGGGCGCGGGTCGTCGGACATGAAGGGCTTCATCGCGGTGGCGCTGGCGCTCGCCCCGCGCTTCAAGGCGATGGACCTCGCCCGGCCCTTGCATCTGTGCCTGTCCTACGACGAGGAGATCGGCTGTTTCGGGGCGCCCCACGCGATCGCGCTGTTCGGCACGGAATTGCCGCGCGCTTCGTTGTGCATCGTGGGCGAGCCCACGATGATGCGCGTGGTCGTCGCGCATAAGGGCATTTGCTCGAACACCGCCGAGGCGCGCGGGCTGGAAGCGCATTCCAGCGCGCCGCATCTGGGCAGCAACGCGATCGTCCATATGGGCCGGTTCCTGGCTTTCCTCGACGGGTTGCAGCGCGAGCTGATCGCCGAGGGTTCGGCGCGCGCCCTGCCGGGCGTCGAGTTCGATCCGCCCTACACCACGGTCGGGATCGGCCGGATCGACGGCGGCACGATCGTGAACATCGTGCCGCGCGATTGCCGTCTGTCGTGGGAGCTGCGTCCGCTGCCCGGCGTCGATGCCGAGGCGATCTTCGCGCGCGCGCAAGCCAAGGCCGCCGAGATCGACGCGGCGATGAAGAAGGAATCGGCCGGCGCGTATTTCCGGATCGGCAAATACGCGTGGATTCCCGCCTGCCGGCCGGAGCCCGACGGGCTCGCGCAAAAGATCGCCATGGAGCTGACGGGATCGAACGCGCCCGCCACGGTTTCGTTCGGCACCGAGGCCGGCCAGTTCCAGTCGGCGGGAATCTCCACCGTGATCTGCGGGCCGGGCGACATCGCCGTCGCGCACAAGACCGACGAGTACACGACGCGCGACCAGCTGGCGCAGTGCGAGACCTTCCTGTTGAAGCTGGCCCAATGGGCGCGGCGGACCTGACGAAGATCGACGCGCTGACGGCGCAGCTGCGCGCGTTGG
>JAMNXK010000075.1 GCA_023653245.1 Tagaea sp. | reverse complement strand
TCCGCAAGCTCTTCCTCGAAGGGGCGGCCGACAAGCTCACGCCCGTGGCCGCGATCGGCTTGTTCGAGGATTACCGCGACCTCGTGCCCACCGGGCCCGAGGGCGACGAGATGGTGCGCAAACTCGCCGAGCGTTTGATCTCGGTCGATCTGCTCGACCGTGCGGGCGAGCTGCTCGATCACCAAATGCGCAACCGCGTGGCGGGCGAAACCCGCGCGCAGGTCGGCGCGCGCCTCGCGGCGATCCGGCTGCTCGACCGCAAGCCGCAATTGGCGCTCGACGCGCTGCAGGCCTCCGAACCGGCGGCGACGGGCGAACTGGCGCGCGAGCGCAGCCGCCTGGCCGCGCGCGCGCTCGCCGATCTGGGACGGCCGACCGAAGCGCTCGCGCGCATGGAGGGCGACACCGCCCCCGACGCCGATCTGCTGCGCACCGAAATCGCCCAGCGCACCCGCGCCTGGGCCGAAGCCGCGCGCGCCCTCGAACGCTTGGTCGGCGCGCCGCCCGCCGGCACCGCCCAGCTGCCCGAGAACCGCGCGCGCCAGGCGCTGCATCTGGCCGTGGCACTCGCCCTGGCCGGCGACGACGCCGGGACGGCGCGCTTGCGCGAACGCTTCGGCCCGGCGATGGGCCGCTCGCCTTACGCGGAAGTGTTCCGCGTGCTGACCGCCGACCGCGCGGGTGCGACGCCCGACATCGCGTCGATCGCCGCGCGCGTGTCCTCGCTCGCGCCGTTCGAGTCGTTCATGCAGGGCTACCGCCAGCGCCTGGTGCCCCAGCCGCCGCGCCCGGCGGCGGGTTGAGCGCGATCAACGCGAACTCCACTCGTCGATCAAAAGCCGACGGAAGCGATCGGCGGCGGGCGTCAGCCGCGCGCCGAGCCGCTCGACGACGCCGATCGTCCGGCTGACCGTCGGGTGCGTGAGCCGGACCGTGGCGATGACCGGATGCTCGGTCTGCGGCGTGGCGAGTTTCGGCAACACCGAGATCGCCAAGCCCGCCTCCACCAGCCCCAGCGAGGTCGATAGATGGTTGACCTCGTAGAACCAATCGAGCTGCACCTTCGCGCGCCCCAGCGCTTGATCGAGGACGGCGCGGTTGCCGCTCGTCTGGCTCACCCCGATCAAGGGATAGCCCGCAAGATCGCGCCAGCGTAGCGTTTTGGCCGAGGCCAAAGGATGGTCGCGCCGGCAGGCGAGGACGAACTCGTCCTCCATCAGCGGGGTGAAGCGCAGATCGGGGCGCGTGGCGCCGGTGAGGTTGATGCCGAACTCGACCTCCCCGCGCGCCACCGCTTCGAGGCCTTCGTTGGCCGACAGGTCGAGGATGCGGAACCGGATTTCCGGATAGCGCTGGTTGAAGGCGCGCACGACGCGCGGCAGGAAGTAGAACGCCGCCGTCGGGACCGAGGCGATCGTCACCCGCCCGGCGTAGCGCCCGCCCAGCCCGCCGATCGACAGGACCGAGTCCTCGAATTCGTCCAAGAGCCGCGCCACCAGCGGCATCAACTGGCGTCCGATCGCGGTCGGCGCGACGTGCCGGGTCGAACGCTCGATCAGCGCGTTGCCCAGGGCCCGTTCGAGCGCCTTGATCCGCCGCGACAGCGCGGGCTGGGAAATGTTGAGCTCGCGCGCCGCCTTGTGGAACGAGCCGCACGCCAGCACGGCAAGAAACGCGCGAAAATCCAGGAGCTCCGCATTGATCCGCATACCGGAATAATAATCACGATCTTTGCATTTCTCAACATCCTCACCGCTCCCTAGATTGGCCCGAAATCGACGCGCGGCCCGAACGCCGCGCCGCGCCACGAGGAACCCGCCCGACTGCCATGGACGATCTGGTCCGCATACCTTGCGTCTTGATGCGCGGCGGCACGTCGAAGGGGCCGTTTTTCCTCGCCGACGACCTGCCGGCCGAGCCCGCGCGCCGCGACGCGGTTTTGATCGCGGCCTTGGGGGCGGGGCATCGCCTGCAGATCGACGGGATCGGCGGCGGCAATCCGTTGACCAGCAAGGTGGCGATCGTCGGGCGATCGCGGCGCGCGGACGCGGACGTCGACTACCTCTTCGCGCAGGTCCTGGTCGCCGAGCGGCGGGTCGATACCTCGCCGAATTGCGGGAACATGCTGGCCGGTGTCGGCCCGTTCGCGATCGAAGCGGGGCTGGTGCCCGCGCGGGCGGGCACGACGACGGTGCGAATCCGCAACGTCAACACCGGCAAGCTGATCGTGGCGCGGGTGCGGACGCAAGGCGGGCGGGTCGCCTATGCGGGCGACGCGACGATCGACGGCGTTCCCGGATCGGCGGCGCCCATCCATCTCGCGTTTCTGGACGCGGCCGGTTCGAAGACCGACGCGCTGCTGCCTTCCGGTCAAGCGGTCGAGCGGATCGGCGGGATGGACGTCACGCTGATCGACGCGGCGATGCCGCTGATGCTGTTGCAAGCCTCCGATCTGGGCTTGACCGGCGGCGAGACGCCGGCCGAGATCGACGCGAACCGCGCGCTGCTCGCGCGGATCGAAGCGATGCGGCGCGAGGCGGGCCACCGGATGGGGCTGGGCGACGTCGCCGACCGGGTCGTGCCCAAGCCCGCGATTCTTTCGCCGCCGGCCGACGGCGGCACGATCCGTGTGCGCTACTTGATGCCGCACACCTGCCATACGGCCTTGGCGATCACCGGCGCCGTCGCCATCGCGACGGCGATCGTCACGCCGGGGACGCTCGCCGCGCGCGTCGCGCGGACGTCGCCCGCGCAGACCGAGCTGCGCATCGAGCACCCGTCGGGCAAGCTCGACCTGCGGATCGAACGGAGCGAACCGCACGCGGCGCCCGTCGTGTCCGTGATCCGGACGGCGCGCCGCCTGTTCGAAGGCGCGGTCCTGGTGCCGCCCGAACTCTTCGCCGTCGCGGAAACGAAAACGCAAATATCGGAGGAAACGCCATGTTGAATCGCCGCACCCTGTTGGCTTCGGGAACCGCTTTCGCGCTCGCGTCGCCGTCGATCGCGCGCGCCCAAGCGCGCTTTCCCAGCAAGCCGATCACGCTGATCGTCAGCTACGCCGCCGGCGGCGGCACGGACGCGGTGGCACGGATCTTCGCCGCGCGGCTGGAGAAGGTTCTCGACGGCCGCGTGCTGGTCGAAAACCGGCCCGGCGCGGCCGCCAATCTGGGCACCGAAGCCGTCGCCGCGGCCGCACCCGACGGCCACACGCTGCTGATCGGCAACCAGGGGCCGATGGTGGTCAATCCGCATCTGTTCCGCCGCCTCAAGGCCGACCCGGCGACGACGCTCGATCCGATCGCGTTGATCGCCGACGCGTCGCTGGTCGTCGTCGTCGGCCCCCGGCTGCCGGTCACGTCGCTGGGCGACCTCGTCGCCGCGGCCAAGTCGCGCACGCTCGTCTACGGCTCGGCGAGCAACGCCTCGGCCAGCCATCTCGCCGCCCTGCTGCTCGGTCAAGTCGCCGGCTTCGAAGCGCGCCACGTGCCCTATCGCGGTGCCGGTCCGGCGCTGAACGATCTCGTGGGCGGCCATATCGACTTCATGGTGACGACGATCCCGTCGGTGACGGGCCTGATCGAAGGCAAGAGGGTCGCGGCGCTGGCCGTCACCGGCGCGGCGCGCTTCGCCGGCTTGCCCGACGTGCCCACCGCGATCGAGGCGGGGATCAAGGACTACACGGCGTCGGCTTGGTACGGGTTGCTCGGGCCGCGTGGCTTGCAGCCGGCAGTCCGCACGCGTCTGTCGCAGGCGACGCGCGAGACTTTGCGCGATCCGACCGTCGTCGAGCGCTTGAAGGACGACGGCGCCACGCCCGCCGATCTCGAAGGGGCCGCCTTCGCCGAGTTCATGGCCAAGGAGCGCGCGCGCTGGGGCGAGATCGTCAAAGCCGCCAACATCACGCTCGAATAGGGGGCCGGATGGAACCGGAAGCCAAGGAGTCGGGCGCCAAGCTTCGCGATCGCGACGTTTGGGCGGGGATCGCCTTGATGGCGGTGGGCGGCGTGGCGCTGCTCGGCGGCGCCGAGTTGCCGTTCATGACGCGCCAAGGCGTGGGCGCGGGGCTGCTGCCGCGGATCGTCGCGGGCTTCATCGTGGCGCTGGGCGCGCTCCAAACGATCCTGGCGTTGCGCGCCCCGGGCGGTGCCGTCGGGGCGTGGGCGTGGCGGGAGGTCGCCATCGTGCTGGGCGCGGTCGTGCTGTTCGGCCTGACCATCCGAGGCGGGCATATCGGTCCTTTGGAGATTCCGCCGCTCGGCCTCGTTGTGGCGGGGCCGCTGGCGGTGTTCGTCGCCGGGCTCGCCGACCGCGGGTCGCGGCCGGGCGAGTTGATCGTTTTCGCGATCGCGACCTCCGCCCTCTGCACCGCGGTGTTCCGCTTCGCGCTCGGGATTCCGGTGCCCGTCGCGCCCTGGCTGATCGGATACTGACATGGGCGACATGCTCTCCAATCTGGGGCTCGGGCTGCAGGTCGCGTTGACCCTTAAGAACATCGGGCTGTGTTTCGTCGGCTGTTTGATCGGCACGCTCGTGGGCGTGCTGCCGGGCGTGGGGCCGGTGGCGACGATCGCGATCTTGCTGCCGATCACGCTGTCGCTCGATCCGACGGGCGCGCTCATCATGCTCGCGGGGATCTATTACGGCGCGCAATATGGCGGCTCGACGACCGCCATCCTGGTCAATATTCCCGGCGAGGCGACCGCCGTCGTCACTGCGATCGACGGCCACGAAATGGCGAAGAACGGCCAGGCGGGGCTGGCCCTCGGGCTCGCGGCGATCGGCTCCTTCGTGGCGGGCACGATCGCCACGCTGTTGATCGCCGCCCTTGGCGAGCCGATGACGCGGCTTGGATTGCTGTTCGGGCCGGCCGAGTACTTCTCCTTGATGATCATGGGTCTGGTGCTCGCCGTCGTGCTGGCGCGCGGTTCGCTGCTGAAGGCGGTGGCGATGATCGCCCTCGGCATCCTGCTCAGCACGATCGGGACCGATATCGAGACCGGGCGCGAGCGGCTGACCTTCGGGTTGGAAATGCTCTATGACGGCCTGGAATTCGCGGTCCTGGCGATGGGCTTGTTCGGCTTCGCCGAGATCCTGAAGAACCTCCAGAACCCCGAAGCGCGCGACGTCGTGCGCGCGAAGATCGGCCGCCTGCTGCCGAGTTTGCGCGAATTCCGCGCGAATCTGCCCGCCATGTTGCGCGGTGCGGGCCTGGGCTCGGCGCTCGGGATTCTGCCCGGCAACGGCGCCATTTTGGCGCCCTTCGCCAGCTACGCGCTCGAAAAGCGCATCGCCAAGCGCCCCGAAACCTTCGGCCACGGCGCGCCGGCCGGCGTGGCGGGCCCGGAATCGGCCAACAACGCGGGCGCGCAGACCTCGTTCATTCCGCTGCTCACGCTCGGCCTGCCGCCCAACGCCGTGATGGCGCTGATGGTGGGCGCCATGCTGATCCAAGGCGTCATTCCGGGGCCACAAGTCATCGACCGCAATCCCGAGCTTTTCTGGGGCCTGATCGCGTCGATGTGGGTCGGCAATGTGATGCTGCTGGTGATCAACCTGCCGCTGATCGGGCTGTGGGTCCGGCTGCTGCGCGTGCCCTACCGCCTGCTGTTTCCGGCCATCGTCCTGTTCTGCTGCATCGGCATCTATTCGATCGGCAACACCGCCGACATGGTCTACTTGACCGCGGTGTTCGGGCTGGTCGGCTACGCGCTGCACAAGCTGGATTTCGAGCCCGCGCCGCTCGCCCTCGGCTTCGTGCTGGGGCGGCTGCTTGAGGAGAAGCTCCGCCAGGCGCTCATTATCTCGGGCGGGGACCCGCTTGTGTTCGTCCAGTCGCCGCTGTCGGCGAGCTTGCTGCTGGTGGGCCTGACCGCCCTCGGCGTGTCGCTGCTGCCGGCGCTGCGCGCCCGCCGCGAGGAAGTCTTCAAGGAGTGACGGGCGCGCCCGTCGAGTCGCCGTGCGGGCGCTCCCGAAGCAACCAGGGTAGGGGCGTGCGGCGGCCCCAAGATTTTGCCTTTATATCGATGTTCTCTTTTTGCCTTGACGGCAAGAACGAAAATGATACAGTGCGAATCACGGCGCGGGCCCATGGGGTTCCGCGCCGGGGTGGTAGCTGGAACAAACCGGCACCACGCGCGAGATAAGGCTGGAAGGGTCGTTACTGAATCAATGGTCAACCACGCCGGTCCCGAGGGGATTTCGCCTTCGCGCCCGGCCTGCCATAAGGAGAGAAGGAACATGTCTTCGGCACAAGCGCTGCGCACCGTCCCCCGGGACGCGGGCGAAAAGGACGGCAAGGACAGCATGGACAAGAACAAGGCTTTGGAAGCGGCCCTCAGCCAGATCGAGCGCGCCTTCGGCAAGGGCTCGATCATGAAGCTCGGCGGCAAGGATCAGACCGTGCAGGCCGAGGTGATCTCGACCGGCTCGCTGTCGCTGGACATCGCACTCGGGATCGGCGGCCTGCCCAAAGGGCGCATCGTCGAGATTTACGGGCCCGAAAGCTCGGGCAAGACCACGCTCGCTTTGCACGCGATCGCCGAGGCCCAGAAGGCCGGCGGCACTTGCGCCTTCGTCGATGCCGAGCACGCGCTCGACCCCGGCTACGCGCGCAAGCTCGGCTGCGACGTCGACAATCTGCTGATCTCCCAGCCCGACGCGGGCGAGCAGGCACTGGAAATCGCCGACACGCTGGTGCGCTCGGGCGCCGTCGACGTGCTGGTCGTCGACTCGGTCGCGGCCCTCGTGCCGCGCGCCGAGCTCGAAGGCGAGATGGGCGACAGCCATATGGGCGTGCATGCGCGCCTGATGAGCCAGGCCTTGCGCAAGCTCACCGGCTCGATCTCGCGCTCGAACACGCTGGTCATCTTCATCAACCAGATCCGCATGAAGATCGGCGTGATGTTCGGCAATCCCGAGACCACGACCGGCGGCAACGCGCTCAAATTCTACGCCTCGGTGCGCCTCGACATCCGGCGCATCGGCGCCATCAAGGACAAGGACGACGTGGTCGGCAATCAGACCCGCGTGAAGGTGGTCAAGAACAAGATGGCCCCGCCGTTCAAGGTCGTCGAGTTCGACATCATGTACGGCGAAGGCGTGTCGAAGATGGGCGAGATCATCGATCTGGGCGTCAAGGCCGGGGTGGTCGAAAAGTCCGGCGCCTGGTTCTCCTACAACGGCGAGCGCATCGGCCAAGGCCGGGACAATTCGCGCAACTACCTCAAGGAGCATCCGGAGATCGCCGCCGAGATCGAGAAGGCGATCCGCGCCAATTCGGGCTTGGTCGCCAACGCGCTCGCCGCCGATACCGGCGGCGGCGACAACTAAGCGCCGTTTTGCCGACCTCATGGTTCGACACGGGCGTCCATTGACGGCCGCACCATGAGGTCAAATGAGTAGGCCTCACCCTGAGCCTGTCGAAGGGCGAGGCCGGTCCAAGATTGGTGCCGTCCACAAGCAACGAGGTCCAGTCGACGCCATCGGCCCCGCACGCCGCCCCGATCTTCGGATCGCGGGCGGCGGTCCGGGCCCAAACCCGGGCCGGCCGGGCGGTGATCCCCACGCGGTTCGCCCCGCCGGCCCGGTTTTCCTCAGGCTGTGAGTAGATGTCGCCGCAGGTGACTTGATTGATGCCGTCGGATCGCCGACATTCGATTGCGGCGTGCGAATCCGGGAGACGTAACGGTGCTCGACCTCAGATCGAAAGATGAGCTTCGTTCCGAACGGGCCTCGCGCTCTAAGGGATCATGTCCCTTGGCGTGGTGTATCTGGTGTTGCTCACCGTCGCTTTGCGGCCAGGGTTGGCCGTGTCAGGCGGTCACAGCGGACAGCGCGACGACGGGAGTGTCGCCGATCGGGGCGATGGTTTCCAGGCTCATGTAGCGGGCGCG
>JAMNXK010000074.1 GCA_023653245.1 Tagaea sp. | reverse complement strand
GCCGCGTTCCTCGATTTCGTCTACGCCACGCGGCTGTCGGATCTGGCGCCGGGGCGCGGGCGCTACGCGCTGCAGCTGCACGAGGACGGGCGGCTATTCGACGACGGCATCGTGTTCCGGCTTGCCGAGGCGCACTACTTCGTCACCACGACGACGGGCAACGCCGACGCGTGCTTGCAGCGCTTCGCCTATTGCCGCCAGATCCTGCGCCCCGAGCTGCGCGTCGATATCGTCGCGTCGACCGAGCAATGGGCGGATATCGTGATTTGCGGGCCGCGCGCGCGCGAAACGCTCGACGCGGCCGGAATCTTCGTGCCGCGCGCTCTGGGTTTCATGGGCATCGGCGCGATCGAAGTCGGCGGCCGATCGTGCCGGATCGCGCGCGCAGGCTTCACGGGCGAGCTGTCCTTCGAGATATTCCTGCCGGCCTCGGCGGCGCCCGAAATGTGGCGGCGCCTGATCGCCGCGGGCGCCGAACCCGTGGGCTCGGAAGCCAACCACGTTCTGCGCATCGAGAAGGGCTTCATCTCGGTCGGGCACGAGGCCGACGGCATCGCCGGGCCCGACGATCTCGGTCTCGGCTTCGCGGTCCATGCGAGCAAGCCCGATTTCATCGGCCGCGCGGCGCTGCTGCGCGACCGGTCCGACCGGGCGCCGCGCCCGCAGCTCGTGGGTCTGCTGGCGCGCGATCCCGAGCTTGTCCTGCCGGAAGGGGCGGCGATCTTGCGCGCGGACGCGGCCGTGGGGCGCGGCTACGTGACCGCGAGTTGCATGAGCGCCGCGGTGGGCCGCTCGCTGGCGCTGGCGCTGATCGAGGGCGGGCGCGCCTTGATGGGCGAAGACGTCCAGGTCGCTTTGCCCGGCGGCGTGGCGGGCGCGCGCGTGGTCAAGCCCGCGTTCTACGATCCTTCGGGAGCGCGCCAACGTGGGTAAGCGTGTCGCCATCCAAGAACTGCCGCCGACGCGCCTGACATTGGTCTTGGCCGACGCGCGGCCAAGCGATGCGATCGAGATCGAGCCCGGCCAATGGCTGGTCGACGGCGACGCCGCCGGCATCGACATGAGCGACGCCTATGCGGGCTTCGCAGTGACGGGGCCCGGTGCGGCGGATCTTCTCGCCCGGGGCATGGCGCTGGACCTCGAACGCCTCACGCCGGATTTCGCCGGCCGCGCCAAGCTGGGCGAGATCGCGGTGCTGCTCGACCGCGTGGCGGGCGGGTGGCGCTTGCGTTGCGAGCGCTCCTACGCCGAATGGCTCGGCGCGTGGCTCAATTCTTCGACTGGCGATACTTGAACGCCTTGTCGAAGCGCCCGACGATGTAGTCGCCGCAGGTCGTCGGCGGGTACTTCGCTTGCGCGGGATCGTCGAGCAGATCGCGCGGATCGATCTTCGTGTCGGGATGCGGGTCGAAGAACACGGCGATCGAATAGCGCTCGCGGCCCGACTCGTTCACCACGCGATGCGGGTTGGACGCGAAGCGCCCGTTGGTCCAGCGATGCATCAGATCGCCGATATTGATCACCAGCGTGCCCGGGATCGGGTGCGCCGTGACCCATTGTCCTTGCGCGCCCAGCACCTGAAGGCCGCCGACCATGTCTTGCGCGAGCAGCGTCAAGCCGCCGTAATCGGTGTGCGGCGCCACGCCGAATTGCAGGTCGCCCAGATCGGGCGGTTGCGGCGGGTAGTAGATCGCCGAGCCGCGCGCCAAGGGCTTGGCGAACGCGCTTTCGAAGAATTCCGGATCGCGCCCCAGGCTCGCGGCCAGGCCCTTGAGCAGGCGCTGGCCGCACGCGCAGATGCCGAGATAGTAGTCGTAGAACGCCGCGCGCAGCCAATCGGGCTCGGACGGCCAGTTGTTCGGGCCCATCAGCGGCTTGCCGGCGGCGACGTCGGGATCGTCGGCACCAAGTTCCAGCCCCCACAGGAAGCTTTCCTTCAGATCGATCTTGGCGCTGGCATACATTTTCGCTTGGCCGACGGCCAGGAAGCCGCGATGGCGGCCATCGATCTCGGCCTTGCGCTTTTGCGCCTCGGGCAGCGCGAAGAACGCCTTGCTCGCGGCGAAAGCGCGCTCGACCGTCGCCTCCGGCACGCCGTGATGGGAGACGTAGAAGAACCCGATGCGCTCGGCGGCTTCGCGCATTTTAGCACCCGCTTCGGCGATGGCGGTTCGATCGCCGCCGGCGAGGGCGCTCGCGTCGATCACGGGGATTTCCTCGGGCGCGATCGCGGTGGCTTTGGCGTAGGCCATGGTCGGGGCTTCCATCGATGGCGTTCATGTGGGATGCTGCGGCAATCGGATCATCCGCCCAAAAATCGCCGAATTCAACTGAGCGGAATTCATGACTGTCTCTCCCCTGCTTCATTTGCCGCCGATCGCGGCCTTGCGCGCCTTCGAGGCGGCTGCGCGGCTGCGCAGCTTCACGCTCGCCGCCGAAGAGCTCGGCCTCACCCAAAGCGCCATCAGCCACCAAGTGCGCGGGCTCGAGGATCATCTGGGCTTCGAGCTGTTCCAGCGCGAGCCGCGCCGGATTTCGACGACCGCCAAGGGCGAGCGTCTGGCGATCGCCGTGCGCGAGGGCCTGGGCATCGTCGCGCGCGAGATCGCCGAGTTGACCAAGACCGACGCCGGGCCGCATCTGGTCGTCTCGACGCTCGCGGGCTTCGCGGTCAAATGGCTGTTCCCGCGCCTGATCCGTTTCGACGAGCGCCATCCGAAGATCGAGCTCTCCATCGCGACGACCGGGCAGCTCGCCGATTTCTCGGCCGGCGAGGCGGACGTGGCGATCCGCTACGGCAGGGGCCGCTATCCGGGCCTGCATGTCGAGAAAATCCTCGGGGAGGATATGTTTCCCGTCTGCGCGCCCAAGCTGATGCGGGGCGCCAAGGCGTTGCGCAAACCCGCCGATCTCGCTCAAGTGCCGCTGCTGCACGACGACATCATGAAGCTCGACGGGCATCTGCCCGGTTGGCGGCTGTGGCTGGACGCCGCCGGCGCGACTGGCGTCGATCCGACGAAAGGAAGGCGCTTCGGGCAATCCAACATGTCGATCCAGGCCGCGATCGAAGGGCTCGGCGTGGCGCTGGGCCGCGCGCCGCTGGTCGCCGACGATCTCGCGGCCGGGCGCTTGATCCGGCCTTTCGATCTCGCCGTGCCGAGCGGCTACGCCTATTACTTCGTCTGCCCGCCGCGCGCGCTCGACCGGCCGAAGATCGCCGCGTTCCGCGCCTGGCTCTTGGCCGAGTGCGAAGGCTAAAGCGGGATGTGTTTTGGCGGAAGGAGCATTGGACCGGCCTCTCCTTCGACAAGCTCAGGATGAGGCCTACTTCCAAACCTCATGGTGAGCCAGTCGAACCATGAGGTCGGCACGACGTTTCCATCAAAACGCATCTTGTTCTAAGCCGGCGGCGGCAGCGGGCGCGGCGCGCGCGTGAAGACCCGCCGCAAGATCGGCTCGAACGTCGCCAGATCCGCCTCGGGCGCGCCGGCGTCGACGGTGTTCTGGTCGTAGCGCGCGACGAATTCGGCCGCCGCGTCGAAATACGGATGGCCGCGCCAGCGTTCGCGCGCGTTGCGGTCGATGGTCGGGTGCTCGTTGTCGTGATGGTTCAAGAACGCGGCGTGGCGCTCGACGATCCAGGCGATCTTCTCGTCGACATAGGGGGCGAGCAGCTTCGCGGCGAACTCGCCATGCGTGGTCGGGCAGGAGATGAAGCCGATATCGTGCAGCAGCGCCGCGGTGACGTAGTCGTCGCCGCGCCCGTCGCGCAAGGCCAGCGTCGCGGCCTGCACGCAATGCCGGTAGTTGTTCACGTGATAGCCGAAGCTCGGATCGTCCTTGGACGCCGACAACAGGCGCAAGACCTGATCGGCTTGCAACGCGGCCTGATAGGGCGGGCGCTGCGCGGCGAGCAGCGCCCAATCGGCGGCGGTGAAATCATCGAGCCGCGTGGCGCCGACGTAGCGCGAGGCGGGATCGAACAAGCGGCTGCGGGTCATGCGCGGTCGTCCTCGTTGGTCCGTGCGAACGCGGCCTTGAAGCGTGCCCGCGTCGCGTCGCCGTGGATGAAGGCGTAGTCCTGCGGGCTCGCGGCGCCGGCTTCGAGCTTCAAGGCGCGGAAGATCGGGCCCGGTCCGTGCAAAATATGCTCCAACGCCGCCGCGAAACCGTCGAGCGTGTCGATCGTCGCGGCATCGGCGAGGCCCGCTCCCTTGGCGATCGCGGCGAAATCCAGGCGCTCGGCGCCGGGCAACGGGTGGTTCCCGTTGGCCTCGTAAGCGCCGTTGACGCATACGAGATGGACGAAATTGCGCGGGGTGGCGGCCGCGATCGTGGCCAACGAGCCCAAATTCATCAGCAAACTGCCATCGCCGTCGAGCACGATCACCCGCCGGTCGGGCCGGCCCAGCGCCAGGCCCAGCCCGTGCGACGACGCGAGCCCCATCGCGCCGATGGAAAGATAGTTCAGATCGCGCGGCGCCAAGCGCATCCAATCGAACGCCGCCTGATAGGTGGCGACGATCGCTTCGTCGCGCACGCGCGCGGCGAGCAGGGCCAGGCACGCGTCGCGCTTCATCATGGCGGGGCCTCCGGCGGCGCGCCGATCAAGACGCAGATCGGCCGGGACTCCGCGTAAGCGCGCTCGATCGCCGGCGCGACCAGCGCTTCGTCGTCGCGGGCTTCGACCAAGACATGCGCGGCCCCCATCGCGTCGAGAATCGGCTCGACGATCCGCACCGCGAGCTTGGCCGAGCGCGCGGGCGCGACGCCCGGCTCCTTGCCCTGCAAGCCGACCAGCAGGACGATCGGCTGCGCGTACTCGACGCCGACGGCACGCAACGCGTTGATCGAGTCGAGCAGGCCGGTCTGCTGGATCAGCAGGACGGCGCGGCGTCCGGCGAAAGCCAGACCCGCGCAGATGCCGATCCCTTCGTCCTCCTTGCAGACGCGTACGAGGCGGAAATCCGGATCGCGCGACAACGGCCAGAGCAGCGCGTCGCTGGTCACGATGTCGGGCAGGGCGACGACGAATTCGATCCGCGCGCGTTTCAGCGCCGCGACGATCTCGGGCCCGCGGGCGGCACCGGTCACGACACGAACCGCGCGAGCGCGGCGAGCACCGCGTCGGTATCCGTGCCCGAGCCGACGCCGATGCGAAGCTCGTTCGGATAGTCGGGATCGCGCCAATCGCGCACCAGAATGCCGTCGCGCGCCAATGCGTCCATCGCCGGTGCCGCGGCTCCCGCGAGCGAGCACGAGACGAAATTCGCCGCGCTCGGCCACACTTCGAGCCCGAGTGCGGCGAGGCCCGCGGCGAGGCGTTCGCGCTCGGCGGCGACGCGCGCGAGGGCGGCGGCGAGATGCGCTTCGTCCCGGAACGCGGCCAAAGCGGCGGCTTGGCTGGGCGTTGGCACGTCGAATTGCAGCCGCGCGCGGCGCAAAGCCTCGGCGACCGTGTCGTCGCCGCAGATCGCGTAGCCGATCCGCAACGCCGCGAGCGCGTAGGCTTTGGAGAACGTGCGCGTGGACAGCCACGGGCCTTCGCGATCGCGCAAGATCGCCAGCGCGTCGGGCCCTCCGGCGTGCCGGCCGAACTCGGCATACGCCTCGTCGACCAGCAGCAGCACGTCGCCGGGCACGCCTTTGGCCACGGCGCGCAACGACGCTTCGTCCATCATGCCGCCCGAGGGCGGGTTGGGCGTGCAGCACACGACCAGCCGCGTGCGCGGGCCAATGGCGCGCAAGATCGCGTCGGCGTCGCACGCACCTCGCGCGTCGATCTTGGCGCGGATCGGCCGCGCGCCGGCGAGTTTGGCCGACAGGGCGTAGCGCGGAAAGCTCGGTGCCGGCACGACGGCCTCGTCGCCCGCCGCGAGCGAGACCACGGTCGCGAAATGGATCAACTCGTCGCTGCCACAGCCGAGCACGATCCTGTCCTCGGGCGCGTCGAGGCGCGCGCCGATGGCGCCCGCCAGCGCGCGGCCCGCGATGTCGGGATAGCGGTTGAGATCGCGCATCGCCGCGATCGCGGCTTCGACCGCTTGCGGCGAGGGCGGGTAGGGGGATTCGTTGAGATGGAGCAGGCGCGGCCGCGCCGCCGGATCGGGGAAGTCGGCGAAGGTCGCCGGCCGGCGATAGATCGGCAGCGCTTTGATGGCGGGCGTGGCCCAAGCCGGGGAAATATCCGTGCCGTGCGGCGTCATGTTCGTATCGAGGATAGGGCGCGCGCGAAGGGGTGTCGAATGAGATCGGCTCGCGTCGGCCGCGCGCGCGTTCATGCGCCGCCGCTCGAATCGCCCGCGGACCCGCCCGAACGAATCGGGCCGGCTATCTCGGCGTCACGAATTCGGCCGCAGCAGGATCTTCGGCGCGGCCGCGCGGCCCGAGGCCAGGTCGTCGAACGCCGCGGCGCCCTCGTCGAGCGCGCGCTCCTCGACCCAGTCGAGCGGGCCAAAGCCACCCGCGCCGAGCGCGTCGAGGGCGACGCGCAGATCGGCGGCGGAATAGGTGTAGCAGCCGATCAGCGCGATCTCGCGCAAAGTCAGATCGCGCCAATCGAGCGGGGTGGTCCAATCGCCGAGCCCGGCATGCACGACCGTGCCGCCCGCGGCGGCCGCTTTGATCGACAGATCGCGCGTCGCCGCGATGCCGACGGCGTCGAAAACGAGATCGAAACTCCGCGCCATGTCCGACGCGACGCGCTCGGGCGGTGCGGCGACGTCGCCAAGCGCCTTGGTGAGCGTCGCGCGGCGCAGCGGGTTCGTCTCGACGACGACGGGCATGCGCACGCAGCGCCGCGCCAGCGCCAAGGCCGCGAGCAAGCCGATCGCGCCCGCACCGATCACCAGCGTGCGCGCCTCGGCCAGCGGCCGGACGGAAGCGCGCTCGGCCAACGCGAGCGCGTGGATCACGGTGGCGGCGGGCTCGGTCAAGGCCGCCGCTCGATCGGAAATCGACTCCGGCACCGGGATCAGGCATTGGCGCGGCACGGCCAGACGCTGGGCGAAAGCGCCCGGACGGCTCATCCCGATCATCGTGCGGTTCGAGCACAGATTGGTGCGGCCTTCCGCGCAGTAACGGCACTCGCCGCACACCACCAGCGGATTGGCGGTCACGCGCTTGCCCGTCATCGGCCCGGCCAAGACCGTGCCGACGAATTCGTGGCCCAGGATCATCGGCGGCACGCGGCGCGGATCGTGGCCCTTATAGGCGTGCAGGTCGGAGCCGCAGATACCCACGGCATCGACCCGCACCAGCGCGTCGTCGCCGGCGGGTTCGGGGGCGGCCACGTCGCGCATTTCCATCTTGTTCGCAGCCGTGAAAACCAGTCCGCGCATGTCTGCCTCACTTGGCGGAGAAGCCGCCATCCACATAAAGAACTTGGCCGGTAATGTAGTCGCTCGCACGGCTCGCCAGGAAGATCGCAGCGCCGTGCAGATCGCGCGCCTCTCCCAGACGCCCGATCGCGGTGCGCTGGGCCAAGGCCGCGGCGCGCGCGGGATCGGCGAAGAGCGGCGCGGTCAGGTCGGTGGGGAAGAAGCCGGGGGCGATGGCGTTCACGCCGATGCCGTCGCGCGACCAGGCTTCGGCCATGGCGCGGGTCATCTGCGCGATCCCGCCTTTGGCAGCGCCGTAGGGGATGCTGTCGGGGAAGGCGCGGCTCGACTGCAGCGACGCGATTGTCACGATCTTGCCCCAGCCTTTCGCCGCCATCGCGGGCACGAGATGGCGGCTCAAGAAGAAGGGGGCGGACAGCATCGTCTCGATCTGCGCGTCCCAATCCGAATCGCCGATTTCGGCGGCGGGTTTGCGCGCGTTGAGGCCGGCGGCATGCACCACGATATCGGGCGCGCCGAAGGGCCGGCCCGAATCTTCCGCGACGCGCGCCAGGCTCGCGCGATCGGCCAAATCCGCGCGCACCGGTGCGGCGCGCGAACCCAGCCG
>JAMNXK010000073.1 GCA_023653245.1 Tagaea sp. | reverse complement strand
TTGTCGACCAGCTTGGGGTCGTAATGGACCTTGTAGTCCTTGGCGAGGTCGTCGACCGCCCATTGGTCGACGAATTCCGTCACGACGATATCGTGCATTTCCGCTGCTCCATCGATGCCGTTCAACTGCCCGCCCGCGCGTGGACGTTTTCCCAGAAATAGTCGCGCCAGGACTCGGGCTTGTTCCGGATCAGGCCCCGGCGATGCATGGTGTCGGCGATCATCATCGTGCGATTGGGCACGGTGGTGAAGCGAAAGCGCGGGTCTTCGATCTGCGCCAGCAGCGCCTCGACGCTCTCGTTCGACGCGTGCACGCGCTTCCACAACTCCGCCGCCGCGCGCTTGTTCGCGGCCACCCAATCGACCGCCTCGTCGTAGGCCGCCACACATGCCTGCCACAGGCGCGGATTGCCTTCCTTGAACCGGCGCGTGCAATAGAGCGTCATCTGCGTGAACGCGCCGCCGAGCAGCTCCTGGCTGTCGAGGATCACGCGCGCGCCGGGCAGGCGCAGACCCTGCTGGGTGAAGGGCGGCACGGCGAAGTGCGCCGCGATCGACGAGCGGCCCGGCCCCGCGCTCATCTGCGCGATCGCGTCGGGATGGCCCATCGCCACCGCGTTCTGGTCGAGGCGCGCGGCGTCGCCCCATTGCCGCTCGGCGGCGATCTGCAGCACGATGGCCTGGAACGACACGCGCGGCGCGGGCAGCGCGATGCGGTCGTCGGGGCGGAAATCGGCTATGCTGCGGATGCGCGGATCGGTCGTGTAGAGCTGCATGGGCACTTCGGCCATGGCGCCGATGGCGCGCACGTCGAGATTGCCGCGCGTGCGGTCCCACATGGTCAGCAAAGGCGGCGGACCGCCGGTGCCGAAATCCGCCGTGCCCGACAAGACCGCGTCGTTGATCCCGGCGGCGGAGGACGTGGTGGCGGCGCTCGCGGCGATCGGCCCGAGCCCCATCGCCGCAGCGTGCTTGGCGATCAGGCCGTTCTGGACCATCGCGTCCACCGGCACGTACATGATCGACAATTGCTGAATGAGCCGAACCTGGCGGGCCTCCGCCGGCGCTTGCGCCACAGCGGGGGCGGACATCGCCGCCAAACCGGTGCCCAGCGCCGTGCGGCGCGTCAATCCGATGCGCATCGCTCCCTCCCCTAGACCGCGGACGCTTTCAACATGTCCGGGTCGGGATCGTAGCCCAGTCCGGGCCGATCGGGCAGGGTCAAGCGCCCGTCGCGCACGCGCGGAAAATCGGGCAGCAGCCGGTCGCGCAAGGCGTTGTTCTGGGCGTCGATCTCCAAGCGCCCGCCGCCGCCCGCCGCCGCGAGCAAATGGGCCGACGCGGCCAGACCGACGGCACCGCCCAGGAAATGCGGGCAGAAGCGCAAGCCCGACGCCATCGCCTTTTTCGCGAGCGGCAAGCAGCGCGTGAACCCGCCCCATTTGGCGATATCCGGCTGCAACACGCCCAGCGTCAGGCTTTCGATCGCCGCGTCGAAGGCGCCGTCGCGCAGATTTTCGCCGGCCGCGAGTTGCATCGGTGCCGCCGCCGCCACGCGCCGCCATTCCTCGATCGGCCGGTCGGCGGGCAGCGGCTCTTCGAGCCAATCGAGGCCGAACTCGGCGTACATGTCCGCGCGCTTGCACGCTTCGTCGACGTCCCAAGCCTGGTTCGCGTCGGCCATGACGACGGCGCCGGCCCCCGCACCCGCGCGCAATGCCGCGAGATTGGCGCGGTCGCGCTCGGCGGCGAAACCGATCTTGAGCTTGAACGCGTCGAAGCCTTGCGCGCGCTTGGCGGCGGCTTGCGCGTCCGCGCCCTCGGGCCCCATGCCCGAGGCGTAGGTCGCGACCGACCCGCCGGTGCCGCCGAGAAACTTCCACAGCGGCAGGCCCGCTTTGCGCGCCGCCAGATCCCACAGCGCCTGGTCGATCCCCGCCAGCACCTGGGCGAAAGTCCCGGGCTCGCCGGTCTGCAGCGACAACACATGCGTGCGTTGGGCGAGGTGCGCGTGCGCGGCTTGCGGCCCGTCGAACGCGGCGCCGAGCAACACGGGTGCGAACACGTCTTCGCCCAGCGCTTTGCGCGCCGCCATCGCGCGGAGCGGGAAATTGCACCAGATCTCGCCCCAGCCATAAGCACCGTCCGCGTCGCGCGCGCGCACCAGCAGCGCCGAACGCCGCAGCATCAGGCCGAACGACGTGACCGGCGGCGGCTCGGCCGGGACCGCCAATGCGATGAAATCGAGCGCGGCGATCTTCATCGGTCTAACGCTGCATGCCCCAACGGCGCACGGTCTTGGCTTCGATATAGCGGAAGATCACGCCCTCGACGAACAGGCCGATGATGATCACCGTCAACAGGCCGGCGAACACGTTGGCGGTTTCGAGCAGGTTCCGGTTCTCGAAGATGTACCAGCCCAGCCCGCCCGAGCGCGCCGACACGCCGAACACCAGCTCGGCGGCGATCAGCGTGCGCCAGGCGAAAGCCCAGCCGATCTTGAGGCCCGCCAGAATCGACGGGAACGCCGCCGGGATCAGGATCTTCATCACGTAGCGCACGCCGGTCAGGCCGTAATTCATCCCCGCCATGCGCAAAGTTTCGGACACCGACTTGAATCCCGTATGCGTGTTGAGCGCCACCGCCCACAGCACCGAATGCACGATCACGAAGACGAGCGAGGGGATGCCGAGCCCGAACCACAGCAGCGCGAGCGGCAGCAGCGCGATCGCCGGCAGCGGGTTGAACATCGCGGTGAGCGTGGAGAGCAGATCGTTGCCGATGCGCGTGGAGACCGCGAGCGTCGTGAACACGGCCGCCAGCGCCAATCCCGTGCCGTAGCCCATGAACAGCACTTGGATGGTCGTGAACATCCGGCCGAGCAGCGGGCCTTTGACGAAAGCGTCGTAGAACGCGCCGCACACCTCGACGAAGGTCGGAAACATCAGCGGGTTGTCGAGGAACGTGGCGTAAATCTGCCACGCCGACGCCAACACGGCGATGATGAAGGCGCGGCGGACCCAGGTGATGTTGGTCAGCCGCTCCCACGCCGAGAGCGGGCGCTCGACCGCGCCGAATTGCGCCTCGCCGACTTTGACCTCGAACTCCGGCCGGATCGGCGGCGCGAGCTTGGCGGCGTCAGCCATGGGCGGCTTTCTCCTCTTCGATGCGCTCGGCGAAGAGCATGTCGTGGATCTTGCGGTGCAGCGTCTGGAACTCGGGCCCGCCTTGGGTCTTGTGATCGAAATGATGGCAGTTGAGCTCGGCCTTCACCCGGCCCGGATGCGGCGACAGCACCAGAATGCGCGAGCCGACGATGATCGCTTCCTCGATCGAATGGGTGACGAACAGCACGGTGAAACGCACGTCGTCCCAGAGTTCGAGCAGCTCCTCCTGCATCTTGCGCCGGGTGAGCGCGTCGAGCGCCGCGTAAGGCTCGTCCATCAGCAGAATCTGCGGCTCCATCGCCATCGCGCGGGCGATCGCCACGCGCTGCTTCATCCCGCCGGACAGCATGTGCGGATAGGCCTCGCGGAACTTGGTCAGGTTGACCTTGTCGATGAACCGCCGCGCGCGCTCGCGCGCTTCGGCCTTGCTCCATTTGCCCGCGCACAGCATCGGGAACATCACGTTCTGCTCGACGGTCTTCCAGGGCAGCAGCTGGTCGAATTCCTGGAAGACCATCATCCGGTCGGGACCGGGTGCGGAGATCTCGCGCCCGTCGAGACTCATCCTTCCTTCGACCGGCTGCATGAACCCGGCCACGCCCTTCAGCAACGTCGACTTCCCGCAGCCCGACGGCCCGAGCAGCACGTAGCGGTCGGCGCGGTGCACCTGGAAGCTCACCCGGTACGTCGCGGTGACCAGATGGTCCTTGGTCTTGTACTGGAGCGTGACGCCGTCGACCTCCAGCAGCGGCGGGGCGGCGTTCACGAGCCTTGCACGCCGTGCAGCTCGGGGAAGTAGAGCTCCTGCCAGCCCGCCGGCCGCACCGCGACCGTGCCGGTGCGCTGCATGAACTCGGCGTACCTCATCGTGTTGCGCGGCACGGAGGTGAACTCGTGCTCGGGATTGCGCAGCAGACCGAGCACGAACTCCTTGGAGAGCGTCGAGCGCTCGACCTTGAGATAGATGTCCGCGGCCGTCGACGCGTCCGAGCGGATCAAGGCTTGCGCCTCCTCCAACGCGGCCATGAAGGCGCGGTAGATGCGCGGGTTGTTGTCGCGCACGCGGGCCGTGGTCCACATGAAATTGAACGAGGCCGAGCCGCCGAGCACTTCGTAGTTCGACAGCACGCGGCGCACGCGCGCGTCTTGCAACTGGGTGTTCTGGAACGGCGGCGAGCCGAAATGCGCGGTCACTTCGCTGCGCCCGGACATCATCGCGTTCATCGCGTCGGGGTGGGACATCGACACGGTGATGTTGTCCAGCCGCCCGTGCTGGCCGGGGCCGAACGCCGCCTCGCACGCCATCTGCAGCGTCACCGCCTGGATCGACACGCGCACGGCCGGCAGGCCGATGCGGTCGCGATCGGTGAAGTCGCGGATCGTGCGCACGTTCGGGTTCACGGTGTTGAGAAAAAGCGGCATCGCGTTGAGCGAGGCCACGCCGCGCACGCCCAGATTCCCGCGCGTGCGCGCCCACAGCGTGATCATCGGCCCGACGCCGCCGCCGGCGAATTCGAGGCTGCCCGAAATGAGCGCGTCGTTGATCGGCGCGCCGCCCGCGAATTGCAGCCAATTCGTGCGCACGCCGGGCAATCCTTGGGCGGCCGCGTGCTTCTCGATCAGCTGGCGGTCCTCCATGATCATCAGCGGCAGATAGGAAATGCCGAATTGCTTGGCGACGCGCACCTCGCGCACTTCCGTCTGCGCGTTGGACACCAGCGGTGCCGCGAGCGCGCCGGCCACGCCGGCGACGAAGGCGCGCCGCGTCGGGCGCGGGGTCTTGGCGAATTCCATGGCTTCCTCCTTTGGCCGGGGTTTCGACCCGGTCTTCGCCGCGAACTTAGCAAAGCTAGACGAGCAACACGACTCCCGATGCGAGCAACAAGCCGAGCACGATCCGGCGGAATTGCGAATCGTCCACGCGGCCGTAGAGCTTCAGGCCCAGCCACGCGCCCAGCACGATCGGCGGCAAGCACCAGGCGAAATCGGCGACCGCGCGCGGCCCGATCGCGTCCCGCGCCCAGAGGGCCGCGAGCGCCGCGGTCTGCATGGCGAAGATGTAGGGCTGATAGACCGCGCGCTGCTCGTCGCGCGACCAGCCGCGCAAGCCCGCCCACAGCGTGGGCAGCGCGCCCGACAATCCGCCCAACCCGCCCAACACGCCGCCCAGGAATCCGACGGCGCCATCGGCGCTCTTCCCGCCCCAGCGCAAGGGCTTGGGTTGGCCGCGAAAGAGCATATAGGCGGCGTACGCCACCAGGAACGCGCCGATCCCCTGGCGCAGCGGCTCGGCGGGGATCGCGGCGAGCAGCCAGGTGCCGAGCGGAATCCCGGCGAGGCCGCACAACACGAACGGCAGCACGCGGTCCCATTTGACGTGGCCGCGAAAGGCCAGGATGGTCAGGCATTGGGCGAGCAGCGAGCCCGCCAGGATCAAGGGCGTGGCGTCGATCGGATCGCGGAAATGCAGCGCCGTCGCCGAGGCGATCAGCGCGAAAGCGAAACCCGCGAGGCCCGAAGCGACGCTCGCGGCGAACAGGCCCAGCGCGAGCCAAGCCTCGCCCGGAAGATCGATCCCCATCGAAGAAGGGCCCGGACTTCCGTCCGGGCCCCGCCCTTCGTCAGGCGCTTTGGTAGAGCTTGGTCATCACGAATTCGCGATGGCCCAAGGCTTCGGCGCACGTGTAGCGGCCGTTGCACACGCGGATCATGATGTCGAGAAGACGGTCGCCCGCCTCGTCCAGATCCATCTCGCGACGCAAGATTCCCGAGCAGTCGAGATCGATATGCTCGGGCATCAGGCGCGCGGTCTTCGGATTGGCCGTGAGCTTGATCACCGGCTCGATCGGATTGCCGATCACGTTGCCCTGACCCGTCGGGAACAGATGCACCACGAACCCGGCCGCCGCCTGCAAGGTCACGCATTCGGCCGCGGCCGAGGACGTGTCCATGAAGTAGAGGCCCGGACCCTTGGCCGGCGCTTCCGCCGGGGTCAGCACGTCGACGTACTTGGTCTTGTGGCCGATCTTCTGGAAATTGCCGAAGGCCTTTTCCTCGATCGTGGTCAGACCGCCCGCGATATTGCCCTTGGTCGGCTGGGAGTCGGACAGATCGGACGTTTTGTGGCGGTTGATCACGTCCTGATAGGCGTTGAACGTCGCCATGAACTTGTCGGCGACCGACTTGTCCACCGCGCGCTTGACCATCTCCTTCTCCGCCCCGGTCAGCTCCGAGGTTTCGCCGAAGCAGGTCGTCGCGCCCAGCGGGTCGATCTTGTCGATGAGATTGCCGACGGTCGGGCACGAGGCGAGACCCGACGTGGTGTCGGACTCGCCGCACTTGGTCGAAACCCACAGCTCGTCGATGTGGCATTCTTCGCGCTGCTTTTCCGTGGCCCACATGACGAATTGCTGGGCCACACGGCTGGCGGCCTCGATGGTCTTGAGATCGCCGTTGCCTTCGATGGCGAAGCCCTGCACGGGCTTGCCGGTCTTGGCGATGCCTTCGACCACGCGGCCGGTCCAGCTCGGCTCGATGCCGATGACCACGACCGCGGCGACGTTGGCGTTGCAGCCCGTCCCGATCAGGGTGCGGAAATGCAGCGCCAGATCCTCGCCGAACTGCAGGCGCCCATAGGCGTGCGGCAGCGCGATCGTGCCCTTGATGTTGTTCGCCACCGCTTCGGCCGCCGCGTTGGACAGATCGTCCAGCGGCAGGATGATGACGTGATTGCGGATCCCCACGCGCCCGTTCTCGCGGCGGAAGCCCATGAAGGGCAGCTTGCCGGTGGACTTGGAGCGCTTCTTGATGACGGCGGGTGCCTTGGCCATGTTCCGCTCCCTTACCAGCGCTTGGTTTTCATGTTGTGGACGTGGACGTGATCGCCCTTCTTGGCGTCGGCGATCATGCGGCCGATGTCGTGGCCGTATTTCAGCACCGTGTCGCCCTTCTTGAGATCGACCATCGCGATCTTGTGGCCGAGCGGCACGGGCTTGAGCGCCTTCACCTTGACGGTGCCGTCGCCTTCCATCAGCCAGCCTTCGAGCGTGGCGCCGGCTTTGACGTCCTCCACGACGATGACGCCGACGGTGTCCTTCTTGTCGTGGACGATGAATTGGGTTGCCATCGTTCTCCCTCGTTTTTGCGTCGCCGGGCTCGGGCCCGGCGGTTCGCGGCGTTTGCGCGCGCGACGGGAAGCTAGAGGGGCGCGCGCGGAGGGTCAATCAGGCCCTATATCTTATATATGATAGCGGTTAAACTCGCCGCATGGACCGCCCCGTCGCCCGCCCGCTCTACGCCCAAGTGAAGGACTCGCTGGTCCGCCGGCTGGTCGACGCCGACTGGAAGCCCGGCCAAGCGCTGCCCAACGAATTCGCGCTCGCGGCCGAGTACGGCGTGAGTCAGGGCACGATGCGCCGCGCGCTCGACGAGCTCGCCCAGGCCCGCCTGGTCGTCCGCCGCCAGGGCAAGGGCACCTACGTGGCCGAGCACACGCGCGAGCGCGCGCTGTTCCATTTCCTGCATCTGGAGACCGATGGCGGCGGGCGCGCCCAGCCCGAAAGCCGCGTGCTCGCGATCAAATCGGGCGCGCCGACGCGCACGGAAGCGCTGCGTCTCGCGCTGCCGGCACTGGCGCGCGTGGTGCGCCTCGCGCGCGTGCGCCTGCTCGACGGGGCGGCGGCGATCGTCGAGCGCATCGTGGTCCCCGCCGCGCGCTTCCCCGGCCTCGAGAAGATGGACCGCACCGAGCTGCCCAACGAGCTCTACGCGCTTTACCAGAC
>JAMNXK010000072.1 GCA_023653245.1 Tagaea sp. | reverse complement strand
TTCTTGGCGGGCGTCGCCGGCGTCGCCGCCGTGGCGGGCGCCTGGGCGTTCGGGCGCGCCGGGGTGGCGGGCGTGGCTTGGGCGAAAGCCAAAGCGGGCGCCACCAGCGAGAAGGCGAGACCGGCGGCGAGGGTCTTCTTCATTGGGCTTCTCCGGTTTCGAGCGGCGGCAGGATGCCGCCGTCGCGAAGACAAAGCGCGGAGCCCCCCGGCTATTCCGGGCGAATTGCGGAAAGAGTGGGGCGCGCCGGCTACGCGAACGGGCGCAAGCGCCCGACGACCAGCACGTGCTGGCCTTGGCGCACGGCCGCCCCCCAGGCCTGGGCGATCACCACGCCGTCCACGCCGGCGCGGATCGGCGCGGGCGCCAGGTCGATGCGATCCAACGGAAGTATCGAGTGTCGGAACGCCATGCCTGCCGGATCGTCAGCCAGCCGCGGGGGACGCAGCGATACGTTCCGACGGTACGGGCTGACGAGGATGTGCTGACCAAAGCTGTTGTCACCCTGGCGTCCGAGTACGGGCGCTACGGCTACCGACGGGTCACCGCGTTGCTGCGGTCCGGTGGCTGGCAGGTTGGGAAGGACCGGGTTCAGCGCATCTGGCGCCGAGAGGGCCTCAAAGCACCCAAGAAACAGCGTCCGAGGGGGCGTCTGTGGCTCAACGACGGCTCGTGCGGTTCGGCTGCGGCCGGAGCGGCCTCGGCATGTCTGGAGCTACGACTTCATCTCGGCCCAGACGCACGACGGCCGGTCGATCAGGCTCCTGACCCTGATCGACGAGTTCACCCGACAATGCCTTGCGATCCGGGTGGCACGGCGGATCAACAGCTTCGGCGTCATCGAGACGTTCGCCGATGCGATGCTGAAGCACGGCATTCCCGGCCACATACGCTCGGACAATGGGCCGGAGAGGACGGCCAAGGTCGTTCGGGAATGGCTCGCGCAGATCGGATCGAAGACGCTGTTCATCGAGCCTGAGAGCCCCTGGGAAAACGGCTACTGCGAAAGCTTCAACGGCAAGCTTCGCGACGAGCTGCTCAACGGCGAGATCTTCTACAGTCTGAAGGAGGCCAAGATCGTCATCGAGCAATGGCGCCGACATTACGACGAGAAGAGGCCGCACTCGGCGCTTGGATACCGGCCGCCGGCGCCGGTGACGTTCGGCCAGATCACAACCCTCGAACAAGCCCAAACGATGCAGTAACCTCTCACTCGGCCTGGTTCAAAAAACTCGGGCAGGTCACAACCTAAAGGCGGTCCCCGAAGCGGATAGCTGGGGGCTGATGAGCCGGATCGAGTTGGCCCTGGCGCGCGGCGACGGAAAATGGTGATTTTTTGCCCGACGGAGAACGAACGCGCACACGCGTAAGCTCTTGCCGCCGAATTCGGATTTCGATTTTGGAGATGGTGGGCGATGTAGGGCTCGAACCTACGACCCGGTGATTAAGAGTCACCTGCTCTACCAACTGAGCTAATCGCCCCCCGGGAAACGGGAAGGCGCGGTGTGTAGCAAAGCCCCTCCCCTTTGTCGAGGGGCGATTGGCCCGCGTCAAACGCCTGTGGATAAAGCGCTTTCCGCACCTCAGCCGTCGCCGCCGCGGCGCGGCACGACGACGTCGCGATGCACGTACACGCCGATCAGAATCCCGAATCCGAACAGCAGCGTCAGCATCGACGTGCCGCCATACGAAACCAGCGGCAAAGGCTCGCCCACCACCGGCACCAGACCCATCACCATCGCCATGTTGATGAGCGCGTTGAGATAGATCCCCGACAGCAAGCCGATCGCCACCAAGCGGCCGAACTGGCTGCGCGCGCGATAGGCGATGGCCAAGCCATACAGCACGATCACGGTGTAGAGCCCGATCAGCGCCAGCCCGCCGGCGAAGCCGAACTCCTCCGACAGCATGGTGAAGATGAAGTCGGTCTGCTTTTCGGGCAGGAACTGCAAATGGCTCTGCGTGCCGCCGAGCAGGCCCTTGCCCCAGATCCCGCCCGAGCCGAGCGCGATCTTCGACTGGATGATGTGATAGCCCGCGCCCAGCGGATCGCTCTCGGGGTTGAGGAAGGTGAGCACGCGGTTGCGCTGGTAGTCGCGCAGCAGACTCCACGCCACCGGCACGGCCGCGGCGCCGGCCAAGGCGACCAGCGCGAACTTCCAGATCCGGACGCCCGCCATGAAGAACACGATCCCGGTCGTGGCGAGGACGACCAGCGTCGTGCCGAGCTTGGGCTGCTTGAAGATCAGGAAGGCCGGCACGAGCGTGAGCAGGATGGGCCACAGCAGATGCAAGGGATTGCCGATCTGCTCGTGCGTCAAGCCGTGGAAGTGCCGTGCGATCGCCAGCACGATGGCGATCTTGGCGAGCTCGGCGGGCTGGATCTGCACGAAGCCCAGATCGAGCCAGCGCTGCGCGCCCATGCCGATCTCGCCCATGATTTCGACCGCCACGAGCAAGACGAGCGACAGCGCGTAGAACGGATACGCCGCCTTCATCCAGACGCGGATATCGACGGTGGCGACCGCGATCATGATCGCGAAGCCCAGCCCGAAGCGCGCCATCTGGCGCGAGGCCCACGGATCCCAATCCCCGCCGGCGGCGGAATAGAGCATGGTGAAACCCACGCAGGCGATCGCCGTCACGATCAACGCCAAGCCCCAGGTGATCTGGCGCAGCTTGTCGCCCAGGCTCATGCGCTTGTTGGCGTGGCCGAGGGCGGAGGGGGCGGCCATCGCTCAGGCCCCCCGCTCGGCGACGCGCGCGGGCGCCGTGCCCCGGCCGCGCCCGCGTTCGAGACGCATCGCCTCGGCCAGCACTTCGCGCGCGATGGGGGCGGCCACCGACGAACCGCCGCCGCCATGCTCGACGATCACGGCCAAAGCGTAGCGCGGCGATTCGAGCGGCGCGTAGCCGACGAACAGCGCGTGGTCGCGCTCGCGCCACGGCACTTGCTCGGGTTTGCGCAAGCCGACGCGGCGTTCTTCTTCGGTGATGCGGCGCACCTGCGAGGTGCCGGTCTTGCCGCCGAAGGTCCAATTGGCGTCGACGATGCGCTGGCGGAACGCCGTGCCGCGCGGGTCGTTCACCACGCCGCGCATCGCGCGCAGCATGATCGCCAGATGCGCCTGGGACACGCCCACCTGGCCGAAGGCGTTGGCCGGACGCTCGGCGACGCGCCGTCCCACCACGTGGTCGCGCGTCAGATGCGGCACGACCGCGATGCCGCCATTGACCATGCGCGCGGTCATCGTCGCGAGCTGCAAGGGCGTGGTCAGCACGTAGCCTTGGCCGATCGACGCGACGAGCGATTCGCCCGCCGCCCAGCCTTTGCCGGTGCGCGCCAGCTTCCAGGCCCGCGTGGGAATGATGCCGCCGCGCTCGCCGGGCAAATCGAGCGCCAGCGTCTGGCCCAGGCCGAAACGCCGCGCCATATCGGCCATGCGGTCGGGCCCGAGGCGGCGGCCGATCTCGTAGAAATAGACGTCGCAGGACTGCACGAGCCCGTCGATCATGTCCATGCCGCCATGCCCGCCACGCTTCCAGCAATGGAACTTGTTGTCGCCGAGCTCGACATGGCCCGGGCAATTGACGCGCATATCCGGCGAGATGCCCGCTTCGAGGGCCGCGAGTGCCACCATCATCTTGTAGGTCGAGCCCGGCGAGTACTGGCCCGAGATCGCCTTGTTGGTCAGCGGCGCCTTGCTGTTGTTCAAGAGCGCGCGCCAGGCGGGGCCGGAAATGCCGCGCGCGAATTCGTGCGGATCGTAGGACGGGTGCGACGCGAGCACGAGCACGTCGCCGTTGACGCAATCCATCAGCACGCAGGCCGCACTCTCCTCCTTGGCCAGGCGCTTGGCCGCGAAGGCTTGCAAGCCCGCGTCGATGGTCAGCACCAAATCGTGGCCCGGCTCGCCTTCGTTGCGCGCGAGCTCGCGGATCGGGCGGCCGAGCGCGTTCACCTCGATCTGCGAATTGCCCGCGCGGCCGCGCATGGCGAGATCGTAGACGCGTTCCACGCCGTTGCGCCCGATGCGGAAATCGGGAATCTCGAGCAAGGGATCGCCGGTCAGGTCGCTCTCGGCCGGCGGGGCGACGTAGCCGATCACGTGCGCCATCGTCTCGCCGCCCGGATAGAGCCGCGTCGAGCCCACGTCGATCTGCACGCCGGGCAGGTCGGGCGCGTTGACGGCGATGCGGCTCACATCCTCCCAGCTGAGATTGTCCTTGACCGTCACGGGCAGGAAACGGCGCTTGCGCGACACTTCGCGCAGGACGCGCCGGCGCTCGTTTTCGGAGATCGGCACGATCTCGGCCAGCGCGTCGAGCGTGGCGGTCACCGAGCCGGTCTGCTCGGCCACCACGATGACGCGGTAGTTGAGCTGGTTGTCGGCCAGCACCTCGCCGGTGCGGTCCAGGATGCGGCCGCGCGGCGGGGCGAGCAGGCGCAGATTGATCCGGTTGTCGTCGGCCATCGTGCGGTACTTGTCCGCCTCGACGACCTGCAGGTAGTACATCCGTCCGACCAGCGCGCCGAACAGCGCGAGCTTGCCGCCGGCGAGCAGCGCCAGCCGGCGCGAGAACATCTTCGAACGCAGCGCGTCGCGATCGCGGTTCATGAGGCGGTTCATCGGCCCGCCCCGCCCGGCAGGAACAGGCGCTGCGCGCGCCCGAGCAACGCCGCCGCCGCCGGATAGGCCGCGATCGTCAGCGCGAGCTGCGCGAAGAAGATGCCCGGCGTCAGCGCGATTTTGGCGACGACGAAGACGAGGATGGCGGTCGCGATCGCCGCCGCCGCCGCGAGCAGCGCGAACGACGCCCAAATCAGCCAGAACGCCTTGCCGCGGAAGAATTTGTGCTGCGCGACGATGGTGGCATGGACCAGCAGCAGCACGCAGGCGTTCAGGCCCAGCGGCGCGCCCGAGAGCGCGTCGTCGAACAGCCCGGCCAGAAAGGCGCCCCAGGCCGGAAACAGATCGGGCCGGTGCACGATCCAGTAGAAGGCGCAGATCAGCACGAAATTGGGTGCCAGCACCGCGTATTCGGGGATCGGCAGCGGCACGACCGAGAGCAGCGCCACCAGCGCCGTCGAGACGAGCGGCAGCGCGAGTTTGAGCGAGCGATCGAGCTGGGCGAGTGCGGCACCGACCATCGGCGCGCCCCTCAACGCCCGCGGCGCGGCGAAGGCGGCGGCGCGCCCACGGTCAAGGCGCCCGCCAGGCCGTAATCGACGACGCGCACGGCTTCGAGGCGGTGGAAGTCGACGTAAGGCCGCACGCGCACGCCTTGCTCGCCGGTCTGCACCACGATGCCCACGGGCAGGCCGGGCGGGAACACGCCGCCGTCGCCCGAGGTCACGATGCGCGCGCCGATCTGCGGCCGCGCGCCCGAGGACAGGAACACCAGGCGCGGCTGGTCGGAATTGTCGCCGTCGAGGATGGCCCGGTCGCGCGAACCTTCGATCTGCACGGGCACGTGGCTGTTGAGGTCGGTCAACAGCAGCACGCGCGCCGCGCGCTCGCCGGTTTCGCCCACCCGGCCGACCAGCCCGTCGGGCACCAGCGCCGGCTGGCCCTTGACGATCCCGTCGCGCGCGCCGGCGGCGATCAGCACCGAGCGCACGAACGCGCCGCCGCCGTCGGCGACCACGCGCGCCGTCACGAAGGTCAGGCCCGGCTCGCTCGAGACGCGCTGGGAATCGCGCAACGCGCGGTTCTCGGCTTCGAGATTGCGCGCGACTTGCTGCCAATGCAGCAGGCGCAGATTTTCCTCGCGCAGGCGCAGATTCTGTTCATGGACGTCGGAATACTGACGCGCGGTGTCGATCCAGCGCGCGGCCGTGTCGATCGGCTGGCCGATCGCGTCGAGCAGGGGCACGACCGCGTCGGCCACCGCCATGCGCGTGCGCTCGACGAAGGGCGCTTCGGCCTTGGCCATGACCATGAGTCCGACCGACGTCCCCAGCAACCCCGTGAACGCCAGACGCTGGACCAGCACTTTCAGCGAGGCGGTCAGTTTCAGCGCGGGTCCGGGGCGGGCCATGGGGCGGAGATCCGGCTCAGTACATCGTGATCAAAACGTTGCGCAGCGTCTTCATCTCCTCCAGGCAGCGCCCGGTGCCCAGCGCCACGCAAGACAGCGGATCGTCGGCGACCGACACGGGCAGGCCCGTGGCGTGGCGCAGCACGAAATCGAGATTGCCGAGCAGCGCGCCGCCGCCGGTCAGCACGATGCCCTTGTCGACGATGTCGGCGGCGAGCTCCGGCGCGGTGTGTTCGAGCGCCACCTTCACCGCTTCGACGATGGCCGACACGGGCTCGGACAGCGATTCGGCGATCTGGCGCTCGGAGATCGCGAGCTCCTTGGGCACGCCGTTCATCAGATCGCGGCCCTTGATCTCCATCACCCGGCCTTCGCCTTCTTCGGGCGGCGCCGCCGAGCCGATTTCCTTCTTGATGCGCTCGGCCGAGGACTCGCCGACCAGGAGGTTATGGTTGCGCCGGATATAGGCGATGATCGCCTCGTCCATCTTGTCGCCGCCGACGCGCACGGACTTGGAATAGACGATGCCGCCGAGCGAGAGCACGGCGACTTCGGTGGTGCCGCCGCCGATATCCACGACCATCGAGCCCGTCGGCTCGGTCACCGGCAGGCCCGCGCCGATCGCCGCGGCCATCGGCTCCTCGATCAGGAACACGCGGCGCGCGCCGGCACTCTCGGCCGATTCCTGAATCGCGCGGCGTTCGACGGCCGTCGAGCCCGACGGCACGCACACGATCACCTGCGGCGAGGCGAAGGAGCGGCGATTATGGACCTTGCGGATGAAGTGCTTGATCATCTCCTCGGCGACTTCGAAATCCGCGATGACGCCGTCGCGCAAGGGCCGGATCGCGGTGATGTTGCCGGGCGTGCGCCCGAGCATCAGCTTGGCCTCGTCGCCGACGGCGAGGACCTGCTTCTTGCCCTTGATTTCGGCGATGGCGACGACCGACGGCTCGTTGAGCACGATGCCGCGCCCCTTCACGTAGACGAGCGTGTTCGCCGTGCCGAGATCGATGGCCATATCGGCCGAGAGCATTCCGAGAAGACGCGAAAACATCGAACCTTACGTACCTTTCGAGCTGGAGGGGCGTTAACCCCCTTCGTTACCTGCGAAATCGGGCGCAATTAAGCCCAAAGCACCCCGCTTGTCGACTTATCCGCCGCGCGATCGCGCGGCCGACGCAAGCACGCCCCGCCTGTGGATAACTCGACAGCCGCACCCAGTGCCGCAACGTACCAGATTATGCAAGCACCTGCCTAGATTTCGGAGAAACCAAGGCATTTTCAACGGCTTCGGGCCGCGTTGCGCGTGCGGCTCTCGTTACACTATCCGCAGAGGCACGCGTCGCATTCCCGGGTCTATACTTGCCCCAAACGATGGGGGAAATAGCGATGGATCCGATCACCCAGTCCTGCTGCGGCTACGACGATCCGCTCTACGCGCCCGAGGCCTTCGCAAGGCGCGACCTGTTCAAGCGCACCGGATTCGCGATGGGCGCGGCCGTGCTGGCGCCGGGCCTGACGCCGATGCTGGCCCAGGCGCAGACGCCGGCCGCACCAGTGCGCGAGATCACGCCCATCGCCGCCAACGTCTATCGCTTCCGCAACAACTTCCATTTCTCGGTCTTCGCGGTGACGCCGCAAGGGGCGATCGTCACCGATCCGATCAACGCCGACGCCGCCGGCTGGCTGCGCGCGCAGATCCGCGAGCGCTTCAACCAGCCGATCCGCTATCTGATCTACAGCCACGACCATCCCGACCACATCTCGGGCGGCGAAGGCTTCGGCGAGGGCGTGACGACGATCGCGCATGAGCGCTGCAAGACGAAGATCCAGGGCGAGCGCCGGCGCACGCCGGTGCCGAACATCGTGTTCTCCGACTCCCTGACGCTCGATCTCGCGGGCACGGTCGTCGAGATCGAAT
>JAMNXK010000071.1 GCA_023653245.1 Tagaea sp. | reverse complement strand
GCTATGACCGCCATCCCGACCCGCGTGACCGCCGCCGCGGCGGCCGCGTTGCCCAACCCGCCCGGGCGCCTCTCGGCGCAAGCGCTGAACGCGCCCGGCCTCGAAGTGCGCTGGTACCGGCCGCCGAACCCGGATCCGCAGACGCCGCACGATCGCGACGAGGTCTATATCGTGGTGACCGGATCGGGCGCGTTCGTGCGCGGGGCCGAGCGCGTGGATTTCGGCCCCGGCGATCTGCTGTTCGCCGCCAAGGGCGAGACCCACCGCTTCGAGAACCACACGCCCGACACGGCGCTGTGGGTCGTCTTCGGCCCGGGGGCTTAGGTCGCCGCCACATCCCCCGCTTTGGCGAAGGCGTAGACTTTCACCTGGCCTTCGCGGCCGCGCAGATCGACCTCCTTCGGCGCCGCGCCCGGCGCGATCTCCGCGCGCGCGAACACCGATTCGGCGACCACGAGTTCGGCGGCGAAATCCTTGCTCAGCCCCTCGATGCGGCTGGCGGCGTTGACCGTGTCGCCGATCGCGGTCAGGTGCATGGCGCGCCCATAGCCCATCTCGCCGACGATCGCGGGCCCGGCGTGCAAGCCAATGCCGATGCGCAACGGCGCCTTCAAATCGTGCGCGAGATCGAGATTGAGGGCGGCGAGCGCCTCGCCCATCGCGCGCGCCGCGTCCAGCGCCTGGCGCGCGGCGTCGCGCGGCGTGCGGCCATCGACGCCGAACAGCGCCATCACCCCGTCGCCGATGAATTTGTCGATGGTGCCGCCCTTGCTTTCGATGGCGCGGCCCATCGCGGCGAAATAGCGATTGAGCATGAACACCGTGTCGTAGGGCAATTGCCCCGACGACAGTCCGGTGAAGCCGCGCAAATCCGCGAACAGCACCACGATGTCGAGTTCGCGCCCCTGGCTCTGCGCCTCGCCCGCGCGCGCGGTCGCGGCCGTTGCGTGCGCGGGCAGCAGCGGCACCATCGCCACCGCCCCCGCCCCGGTGAGCCGCGCCTGGCAGGCCAGGCGCACGATCGCCGTGCCGCCCGCACCGTCGGGGTCGGCACCGACGCGCGCCAGCACCTTGCGCTCGGCCGCGTCGGCGGGCGTGAGGGCGGCCGCACCCGCGACCACGCGCACGCGGCAAGTCGAGCAGCGCCCGCGCCCGCCGCACACGCTGGCATGCGGCACGCCGTTGGCGCGCGACGCACCCAGCAGCGACATGCCCATGCTCGCGCGCACGTTGCGCCCGTCGGGATACGTGACCGCGATGCCTTCGCGCCGGCGCTTGCGCCAGCCGCGCAGCAGCGACGCCGCGGCCGCGAGCGCCACCGCGAACCACCAGACGCGTTCGATCCGCTCGACCGTCGTCACCAAAGCGGCGTAGGCCTCGCCGCGCGGCACGCGATACTCGGCCGCGAAGCCGTCGCGGAAGGCCGGATCGGCGAGCATCTGCCCCGCCTCGCGCAAACCCGACAGCAGCCCGAGCAGCGCGAGCACGGGCAGCAGCACCGCCAGCGCGAGCAGCACCGGCTGACGGCGCGCATAGAACGGCTTGAAGCGCAGCCAGTAATGCACGCCCAAACAGCCATGCAGCCACACCACGCTCAGCCCCAGCGCGAGGTCGAACGCGATCTCCGGCCGCAACGCGGCGTTGGCGACCAGGGCCGTGTGGAACGGCAGGAAGCCGAAATTCTCGTAGCCGCCGCGCACCACGGTCACGTGACCGGCCATCAGCGGCACGATGGTGAGGCCCAGCATCAGCTGGGCGATCTCGCCCGGGCGGATCGCCTTCCACGATTCGCGCGCGGCGATGGCGCGCAAACCCAGGAAGGCGTGAAGGGCGAGCGCGCCGTAGAGCAGCAAGCTGCCCGGCGGCGAGCGCACGAGCGCGAAAATCGGATGGGCGAGCGCCTCGGCGGCGGCCAGCGAGGCCAGCATCGCGGCGTGGTTGGCGAGATGGGCGGCGACGTAGACGAACAGCACCACGCCCGCCCACAGGCGCAGCGCGCGCACGCGCGATTCGGTCATGCCCGCGCCTCGTCTTCCAGACGCGCGCTCGCGGTTTCGATGCGCGCTTCGACCTCGCGCATGAAAGCCGCGCGCGCCAGGCCCGGTTCGATGGGCTCGAGGATCTCGACCACGATGGTGCCTTTGCGTTTGACGAAGCTGCGCTTGCCCCAGAACATACCGGAGTTCAGCGCCACCGGAACGCATTTCACCCCGAGCTTGGCGTAGAGCCCCGCGATCCCCGGATGGTAGGGATGGGTCGCGACGGGTTCGCGGGGCTTGGTGCGGGTCCCTTGGGGAAAGATCAGGATTTGCCGGCCCAGCGCCAGGGCGGTTTGGGCTTCGTCCAGCATGCGCTTGAGCGCCGGGCCCCCGCCCTTGCGATCGACGCGGATCATGCCCTGCTTGGCCGCGAGCCAGCCGTAGATCGGGATGCGCATGAGCTCGACCTTCATCACATAGGCCGGGTCGGGACAGACGAGATAGAAGTAGATCGTGTCCCACGCGCTTTGATGCTTGATGGCGACCAAAGCGGGATCGCGCAGCAACGCGGCGCGGCCGCGCAGCTCGACATGGATGTCGCAGAACGCGCGCAAGCCCCACAGCACCAGCCGCGCCCAGACGCGGCCGAGCGCGATGCTGGCCTTGCGCGGCGCCAGCATGATCGGAAACGACAAAAGCAGCGCCACCGCCGTCAGACCGAAGAACCAAACGTTGAAGACGAGCGAGCGCAGAACTTGGATCACGGCAGCTCCCCCGGCCCGAGCTCGGGCGCGTCGCCGCCGCCGCCCAAAGGCAGCAGCGGGCGCGCGAGCGCCGCCAGATATTTGTGATACTCGCCTTGCACCAGCGCGAAGGTGCCCGGCCAGCGCCACCACGCTTCGATGCGAAAACCTTCGGGGAAGACCGGGTGGGGCACGATCCGCGCGTCGGGCAAGGCGCGGCCGAATTCCAGCAGCGAGCGGCGCATGTGGTAGTTCGCGGTGACCAGCACGAGCGAGCCGAAGCCTTCGCGCGCCATCCACGCCGACGTTTCCTGCGCGTTGCCGTGGGTGGAATCGGCGGCGTAGCCGAGTTCGACGCAGCACTCGACCGGATCGGGCGATTGGCGGGCGATGCGCAACAGCTCCTGCACCTCCACGCCGCGATACACGCCCGAGACGAGCAGCTTCTTGCCGTTGCCCGCGGCGAGCAGGCGCAAGCCCTCGCGCAAGCGCAACGGCCCGCCGGTCAGCACCACGATTCCGTCGGCGACGGCTTGCGCGTCCGGATCGGGGCCGCGCGGAATGGTTTGGGCGAACCAGGCGAGCCCGCCCAGATAGGCCGCCGCCGCCGCGAGCAAGCCCAGGAAGATCCACGCGATGGGACCGCCGCGGCCGCGCTTCATGCGTTCGCTCCGAGAATCGCGGCGACGGCGGCGGCGAGATCGTCGTGCACGCGCACGGGCAGCAACTCGGCGGGAATGCCGGCGGCCTGGATCTTGGCCCCGTGACCGGTGCGCACCAGATGGCGCGGGCAGCCCGCTTTGGCGGCGGCTTGCAGGTCGCGCAGATTGTCGCCGACGAAGGGCGTGGCGCCCGGCTCGGCGTCGAAACGGCGCAAGGCTTCGCGCAACATGCCGGGCTCCGGCTTGCGGCGCGGGGAGGGATGCGCGTCCGGGCAATGGAAGATCGCGTCGAGCTTGGCGCCTGCGCGCGCGAGCTCGTCCTTCAATTTGTCGTGGATGCGCGCGAGCATCGCTTCGTCGATGATGCCTTTGCCGATCGCGGCTTGGTTCGTGCAGATCGCGATCGCGTAGCCGGCGGCGTTCAGACGCGCCACGGCTTGTGCGGCACCCGCGAGCATCGCGAATTCGCCGGGGGTCTTGACGTAGTCGGCGCGGTCCTCGTTGAGCACGCCGTCGCGATCGAGCAGGACGAGTTTCATGGCCGGGTTCTACACGATCCTGGCCAGCGCGCGCATGACGGTCGCGTAGGCCGATAGGGCGGCGACGGAGGTCGCCCCCAGCGGCACGACGCCGATCGCCGCCCAGCCGAGAAGATCGAGGGCGGGCAGCGGAAAAGCGAGCGCGCCCGACGCCGTCGCGGTCCAATGCGCGAGTGCCAGCACGGCGGCCCCGCCGCCCGTGCCCAAGGCCGATCCCGCCAGCGCCAGGCGCAAGGCCGCGCGCGCGAATTGGGCGGCGATATAGCGGTCCTCCGCCCCCACCAGATGCAGCAGGTCCACCGCGTCGCGATGCATGGCCAGGCCCGCGCGCGTGGCGAAGCCCACGGCACCGGCGGCCGCCAGGGCGACCGCCGCCGTGACCACGAAGGCGACGATCCCGGCCGCGCGCGCCAGCGCGAGAAATCCCGAAAGCCAGCGCGCGTGATCGTCCGCGCGCGCGCCGGGGGCGACGGCTTCGAGCTTGGTCTGCAGCGCGGGCAGGTCCAGGCGCGCGCCCTTGCGTAGCCGGGCGTCGATCAAGGCGGGCAGCGGCAGCGCTTCGATCGCCGCGGCACCCAGCCACGGGGCGAGCAGCGCTTGGGCGCGCGCGCGGCCCAGCGCTTCGGCGCGCTCGACGCCCGGCTCGGCGCGCAGCACGGCGAGGGCGGCGGCGAGCTTCGCCGCTTGGCGCGCGTCGTCGTCGTCGGCCGGAATCTCGACCGTGAGAATGCCTTCGAACTCGGCGCGCCATTGCGAGCCGGCCGACGACAGCGACAGCGCCAGACCGAGGGCGAGCGTCGCGAGCAGCGACAGCGTGCCGATCACGCCCGCGATCCAGCGCCGCTCGCGATCGCGTTCGATGCCGATGGCGCCGCCCGGACCGGTCATGGCGCCGCCTTGGCCGGCCGCAGCATCGTGCCCGCATCGAGCCGGAGTTCCGGATGTCGGGATTCGCGCACGAGCTGGAGATTGTGGGTGGCGATGACGATCGTCGTACCCAGGCGGTTCAATTCCTCGAACAGCCGCATCAGCCGCAAGGCGATGCGGTCGTCGACGTTGCCGGTCGGCTCGTCGGCGATCAGCAAACGCGGCCGGCCGATCACCGCGCGCGCGATCCCGACGCGCTGCTTCTGTCCGCCCGACAGCGTGGGCGGAAACGCGTCGAGATGCTCGCCCAGGCCGACCCAGACCAGCAATTCGGCCGCGTGCTCGCGCACCTGGTCGTCGTCCAACCCCTGCACGCGCAACGGCAAAGCGACGTTGTCGAGCACCGACAGATGGTCGAGCAGCCGGAAATCCTGGAACACCACGCCGATCTGGCGGCGCAGGCCGGGCAGATCCTTGCGCGCCAGACCGGCCACGTCGCGGCCGAACAGCCGCACCGTGCCGCGCGACGGCTTGCGCGCGAGATAGAGCAGCGACAGCAGCGAGGACTTGCCCGCCCCCGACGCGCCGGTCAGGAAATGCAGGCTTCCGGGGGGCAGGGCGAAACTCACGTCGCGCAAAACTTCGGGCCCCAACCCGTATCGCAACCCCACGCGCTCGAAAATCACCATGCCGGAACGCGCCTCTTCACCCCACCCTGCGCGCGGGTGCGGGGAATCCTGGCACGGCGCGCGCGCGCCCGGCAAGCTTGCCGCGCCCCGCCCCCGCCCCCTATAAACTTAAGGAATCGCCGGGTTTCCCGGTCGGAGTCGCTTTTCGCCCGCCATGATCGTCGCCTGCCCCAATTGCGCCGCGCGTTTCCGCGTTTCCGACGACGCGTTGGGCGCGCATGGGCGCCACGTGCGCTGCGGCAATTGCGGCCATGGCTGGGTCCAGAAGCCGCGTCAGGCGATCTTGGAGGTCAATCACCGCTTCCCGCGCACCGAAAAGCGCTGGGGCAAGGACGAGCCCGCGCCCGCGCCGGCACCGGTCCAGGCGCGCGGCAAGCCGCGCGGGCTCGTCGATATGGCGATGGAGGAGATGGCGCCAAGCGTCCCGCCGCCGCCCCCACCACCCCCGCCACCGCCCCCGCCGCCGCCGCGCATGGCCGAACCCGAGCCGATGGCGATGGCGATGGCCGAACCGGCCGCGCTCGACATGCGGGCCGAAACGCTCGCCGAGACGATCGCCCCCGCCGACGACAAACCCAAGAAGCCGGCCAAGCCAGTCAAGAAGCCGAGTGCGGGCAAACGCTCGATCGCCGCGATCGTCGGCTGGCTGTTGCTGCTGTCGACCGTGGCGGGGCTGGGCGTGGTGGTGTTCGCCCAAAGCGAAATCATGGCGCGCTTTCCCGAGACGCGCGAAATCTATCGGTCCTTCCGCTTCCCCGTGCCGCCGCCCGGCGAGGGGTTCGAAATCGTGGCGCCCGCGCTGGCGAGCGGCTCGTCGGCCGGCACGCCGACCTTGGAATCGCGCGGCAAGGTGCGCAATGGCTCGGATGTCGCGCGCGCGCTGCCGGTGTTGCGCGCGACCTTGATCGACGAACGCGGCGTCGCACTGGCGCAGCAGGATGTCCGGCTCGACGTCGATCGCCTCGAACCCGGCGAGGAAGCCGAGTTCGCGATCGTCTTCCCCAATCCGCCGCAGGGCGTAAGGAGCATGGCGATCATCTTCATCGACCGGTTTTGAAGGCGGCACCCCATGCCCAAGCTCGACGAATCCCGGCCGTTCCTGGCCTGCAATATCGCGATCCTGACCGTGTCGGACACGCGCGACGCCGCGTCGGACAAATCGGGCAACGCGCTGGCCGAAATGATCGCCCGCGACGGCCATAAGGTGGCGGCACGCGCGATCGTCAAAGACGACGCGGCGCTCATCCAAGCCCAGCTCAAGGCGTGGATCGCCGATCCCGCGATCGACGTCGCGATCTCGACCGGCGGCACCGGCGTCACGGGCCGCGACGTGACGCCGGAGGCGTTCGAAGCGCTCTACGAGAAGAAGATCGACGGCTTCGGCGAGATGTTCCGCATGATCTCCTTCCCCAAGATCGGCACCTCGGCGCTGCAAAGCCGGGCCACGGGCGGCGTCGCCGGCGGCACCTATCTGTTTGCACTGCCCGGCTCGCCTTCGGCCTGCCGCGACGGGTGGGAGGATATCCTCAAGCACCAGCTCGACAACCGTCACCGCCCCTGCAATCTCGTGGAGCTGATGCCCCGGCTGCAGGAACACCTGACGGTCAAGCCGAAGGCGACCGTCTGAGCCAGCGTTCGTAGTCTTCCTTCTCGTCGACGTCGTCGAGCGTCGCGGCGAAGGCCACGCTCGCCGGACCGAGCCCCGCCAGCGTATCGGCGAGCGCGTGTTCGCTCGACCAGCGCACGTCGCGGAACGCGGGCCGCGCCAAGCGCCCCGCACGCGATCCGACCAGCCAGTAGCCGCCGTCGCGCGAGCGCCCGAACACGAAATCCGCCTGGCCCAGACGCCCGAACGCGGCGCGCACAAGCGCGGCCGAAAGGTCGGGAATGTCGCTGCCCACGATCGCCGCCGGGCCCCGCACGCGCGCCAGCGCGCGCGCCATGCGTGCGCCCAGATCGCCGCGCCCTTGGCCCGCGCGGCGTGTCGGGATCGGCCACAGCCGGGGCTGGTGCTGAGTGCGATCGGGGGTGACGCACAGCACGAGCTTCCACGGCCCGCGCGCGAGCTTGCGCAAGGTTGCCGCCAAGCACGCGCGCTGGAACGCCAGTGCGGCGACCTCGCCGATGCCGCGCGCCAGGCGCGTCTTGGCGCGACCGCGCCGGGCGGGCTTGGCGAACACGAACAGGGTCGGACGCGTCATCGGTACAGCCGTGCGATGGTTCCAGGCGCCACGCCCGCGCGCCACAGCGCGAGGCACAGAAGATTGCGCAGCGGCCGGAGCCACCACCCGTCGCGTTCGTAGCGCGCGGCCGAGGTCGTCGCCAGCCCGTCGAGCGCGCGCAAATTCGCGCGCCCGATCCGGCGCACGAAATCGACGTCCTCCATCAACGGCAGTGGCCGGTAGCCGCCGAGCTTTTCGTAGGCCGCGCGCGCGATCAGCAAGCCTTGATCGCCATAGGGCAGGCCGAAATTCCGGGCGCGCCAATTGGCCAG
>JAMNXK010000070.1 GCA_023653245.1 Tagaea sp. | reverse complement strand
TTGACCACCAGCACGCGCGTGCGCGCGGCGTAGTCGAAGGGCGAAGCGACTTGCGCGCGCACATAGCCGGGCATGTGCTTGGCCCCCGTGCGCTCGGCCGCCGCCGCCCAGTCCTTTTCGACGTCGCCGCTCGAATCGGTCAGCGTGGCCGAGGTGATCAGCGCGCCATGCGCCTGGCGCAGCACGCTCGCGGCGAAGGGAACCGTCGGATCGATCCAGCGCCGTTCGAGTGCCACGTCCATATCGCGCCCGTCGATTCGCTCGAGCGCGATCCAATCGACGAATTCGGGCGGCGTCGCGCCGGAGAGCGATTTGAGCATCGCGCGCCAGCCGGCCAGCTCGTTGCCAGCACGGCGCGACAGCCCGCGCGCCACCGCTTCGATGCGCGCGCGCGTGGCGGTGTCCAGATCGGCGGCTTCGTCGTCGAGCTTCTCCGCCAAGCGTTTGGCCAGCGCCATCATCGGCTCGGCGATGCGCCCCAGTGCCGCGTCGAGTCTGTCGGCCGCCTCGATCAGGCCGGGGATCGGCGGACGCGGCTCGGTCTCGAGCGAGTAGCCGTCGTCCTCGCCTTCGGCGCGCGCGACCGCTTGCTGGCGGGCGAGCGCCAGGAACGCCTCGGTCGGCCCCACGCTCTCGCCCGCGAGGCGCGCGAGCCAGCCTTCGCCGGGCAGCGCGCGGGCCGCGGCCATCGCCCGGTCGAGCAGAGCGAGCATCTCCTCGTCGCCGCCGATCAGATCCTCGGCGCGCGCTTTCAATCCGCGCCGCCGCGTCTTGGCGCCTTCGTTGCCGACGATCCAGCGCCGCAGCTCGCTCGTCTCCACGCCCGACAGCGACGCGCCGAACGCGGAATCCGCCGCTTCGAACACGTGATGGCCTTCGTCGAACACGTAGCGCAAGGGCGCGCGCGCGTCGGTCGAGCCGGCGGATTGATCGGCGTTCGCCGCGCCCAAAGCGGCCTGGATCATCACCAGCGCGTGGTTGGCGACGACGATGTCGGCGCGCCGCGCGCGGCGCACGCTTTTCTCGATCGGACAGCGCGAATAATGCGGGCAGGCGGCGTAGACGCACTCGCCGCGCCGGTCGGCCAGGCCGCGCGTGCGCGCCTTGCCGGCCAGATCGGGCAGCCAGGCGGGAAAGTCGCCGCCCACCATGTCGCCGTCGCGGCTCGCCGCCGCCCAGCGCGCCATCAGGCCCAGCGGCACGGCGTCGGCGGGCCGCGTGCGCACGCCGCCGACCGCCTCCTCCATGTTCAGCAAGCAGAGATAATTCTCGCGGCCTTTGCGCAGCACGACCTTGTTGCGCTTTTCGGCGGGCTCGTCGAACAGCCGGTCGAGCTCGCGGTCGATCTGATGCTGGAGATTCTTGGTGTAGGTCGAAACCCACACCGCACCGCCGTTTTTCTGCGCCCACAAAGTGGCCGGGGCGAGATAGCCGAGGGTCTTGCCCACGCCCGTGCCCGCTTCGGCGACCACCAGACGCGGCGTGTCGGGGTCGTCCTTGGGCGCGAAAGCGGCGGCGGCGGCCGAGGCGTAGTCGGCCTGCTCGGGGCGCGCTTCGCTGTCCGCACCCAGCATGTCGGCCAAGCGGCGGCGCGCTTCGTTGGGGGCGACCGCGTCGTTGCCCGGTGCGGTTTCGGGCGCTTGCTCGGACCATTCGTCGAGCCGGCGCCAGACTTCGAGCCCCTGCAGCGAGCGGTCCTGCTCGTAGGCTTGCGCGGCATCGCCGAGGGCCGCGAGGACGGAAGGCGCCCAGCGCCAATTTCCCCGCGCCATGGCGCGCGCGATCGCCAGCGTGTCGGGATTGCGCGCGACCAAGGGCTCGGCGAGCTCGGTCAGCAGGGCGCGCACCGCGTGGTGGACCGACAGCGCTTCCGCCGCCAGGCCGTGCGGCGCGTCGAGCGCAAGCGCCAGCGCCAGCCCGCGCGGTGTGGGCACGCAGAACCGCGCGGGCCGCACGAAAGCGAACAGCTCCAGCGCGTCCAAACAGACGAGCCGCTCGAGCCCCAGCCGGCGGCTTTGCGCGGGGCCGTGGACCAGAATGGGCGCCTCGGCCAGCGCGCGCGCCGCGGCTTCGCGCAGCGCGAGTTCTTCGATCTCGCCTTCGGCCGTTAGCCATGCCGCGCGCGCCACGCCCGCGACCAACACCGGGGTGCGGGGCAAGCGGATCTCGCCCGCGCGCGGGCGGGCGAAAGGAACGACGGAGGGCGCCGATTCGGACATTTCGTCCGCGACTATAGGGGGTCGGCGGCGTTGACGCATCGCGCGCCAGCACATAGTTTGCGCCCCTCATGGACACGATTTCCCGCGAAGACGCGCTCAAGGGCCGCGCCTGGCCGTTCGAAGAAGCGCGCAAGCTGATCGCGCGCCTGGGCGGCCAGCCGCCGGCCAAGGGCTATGTGCTGTTCGAGACCGGCTACGGTCCCTCGGGCCTGCCGCATATCGGCACGTTCGGCGAGGTCGCGCGCACCACGATGGTGCGCAAGGCCTTCGAGACGATGACCGGGCTGCCCACGCGCCTGGTCGCGTTTTCGGACGACATGGACGGCTTGCGCAAAGTCCCCGACAACGTGCCCAATCCCGAATTGCTGCGCCCGGCGCTCGGCAAGCCGCTCACCCAAGTGCCCGACCCGTTCGGCAAGTATCCGTCCTTCGGCCAGCACAACAACGCGCGCCTGCGCGCTTTCCTCGATTCCTTCGGCTTCGAGTACGAGTTCGTGTCGGCGACCGAGCGCTACAAGTCGGGCGCGTTCGACGAAACGCTGTTGAAGGTGCTCGGCGCCTACGACGCGATCATGGCGATCATGCTGCCCAGTTTGGGCGAGGAGCGGCGCGCGACCTACTCGCCCTTCCTGCCGGTCTCGCCCAAATCGGGCCGCGTGCTGCAAGTGCCCGTGGTCGAGCGCAACGCCCAGAGCATCGTCTACCGCGACGAAGACGGCGAACTCGTCGAAACGCCGGTGACCGGCGGTGCGGTCAAGCTGCAATGGAAGGTCGATTGGGCGATGCGCTGGGCGGCGCTTGGCGTCGACTACGAAATGTCGGGCAAGGATCTGATCGATTCGGTCAAGCAATCCTCGAAGATCGTGCGCGCGATCGGCGGCCGTCCGCCGGAAGGATTCACCTACGAGCTGTTCCTCGACGAGAACGGCGAGAAGATCTCCAAGTCGCGCGGCAACGGGCTGACGATCGAGGATTGGCTGACCTACGGTCCGCCCGAAAGCCTGTCGCTGTTCATGTATCAGCAGCCCAAGGCGGCCAAGCGCCTGCATTTCGACGTGATCCCGCGCCACGTGGACGATTACCTGTCCTTCGTCGAGCGCTATGCGGGCCAGCCCGTCCAGCAGCGACTGGACAATCCCGCCTACCACATCCACGCCGGCGCGCCGCCGGCCCCCGAAGCCAACGCGCTCGCCTTCAACATCCTGCTGAACCTCGCCTCGGTCGCCAACACCGAGGACAAGGCGGTGCTGTGGGGCTTCATCTCGCGCTACGCGCCGCAGGCCAGTCCGGCCGCGAACCCGATGCTCGACCGCCTGGTCGGCCACGCGATCGCCTATTTCCGCGACAAGGTGAAGCCGACGCGGGTGTATCGCGCGCCGGGCGAAGGCGAGAAGCGCGCGCTCGCCGATCTCGACGCGATGCTCGCGGGGCTTCCGGCGGGAATCGAAGCCGCCGAGATCCAGAACCGCATCTACGAGATCGGCAAGCGGCCGGATTTCGCGGATCTGAAAGCGTGGTTCCAGTGCCTCTACGAAACGCTGCTCGGGTCGAGCCAGGGGCCGCGCATGGGCTCGTTCGTGGCGCTCTACGGCATCGCCGAAACGCGCGCCCTCATCGCCAAGGCGCTGGCCGGCGACCTCGCGAAATAGCCGATCACTGACTCGCGTAGACGATGCGATGCGCGAAGAGGACCTCGCGCGTCTCGTAGTCGCGCGCCTCGTCGCCGAAGGGCCGCAATTCGAAGCGCGTGGGCGTCTTTCGTAGAAACTCGCAAGCCCGCATGCGACCGGAGATCGTGCGGAACACCGCGCGGTCGCCGCGCTTCAACGCGGCGCGCGGGCTGACGACCAGCAAATCGCCGTCGCGATAGATCGGCTCGGCCGAATCGCCCGTGACGGTGAGCCCGTAGGCGTATCGATCGTTCAAATCGGGGAAGGGGAGGTCGTCCCACGACCTGCCTTTTGGGTGCCCGAGCGCGTCGAACGGTTCGCGCTCGCTCGCCTGGCGAATCGACATGACCGGCAAAGTCCGCACGGGCGTGGGCTTGGACTCGGACGCCTTCGAGCCCGAAAACACGAAGAAATCCAAAGGCCTAACGCCCACGGCATCGAGAATTTTGGAGAGCGATTCGAGCGACGGATAGCGCGGCCGCCCCTCCGGGGACGTCCGTTTGGAGCGATTGAACGTGGTCGGATCGAGGCCCGCGCGCAAGGCGAGGCCCGAAACCGAATAGCCGTGATCGCGCGCGAGGTCGTCGATCGCCTGCCAAATATCCGCGTGGCGCAAGAGCATAGCGGGATTATCTCCCCGATTCGGGGGAAAAGGGCAAGGATTAAAATCCTAATGACATAGCAAAAGGAATATTTTCCTGAAAAATTAGCCCGTTTAAAGATCGTTCCGGCGCGCTATATCGATCTTCGTACGAACGAAGAGGAGCCCGCGCCATGGGACACGCTTTCGCCGCCGACCCGACCCGAGAAGCCGCCGCGTTGATCCGCCCGGGCAGCCAGGCCTTGGTCGTCTTCCGCGACCGGACCGAACTGCGCTGGCTGCGCTGGCTGGCGCGCGGCTTCCGCCATTGCGCGGTCGTCGTCCGGGTCGGTGGCGATTGGGTGCTGATCGACAGCTTGTCCCACTCCATCTGCGTCGGCCGGTTCGCGGCCGAGCCCATCGGACGTCTCGCCGCGCGCTATCGCGCCGCCGGCATGATCGTGGTGGAGACGCGCGTGCGCCAAGCGCCGGCGGATCTCGCGCCGATCCTGCCGCTGACCTGCGTGGAGGCGGTCAAGCGCGTCCTCGGGATCCACGCCTGGACGATCCTGACCCCGCGCCAGCTCCACCGCCATCTCACCGCGCCGACCGAACGCGTCTTCGCGGCCTTCCCGAAGCTTCGCGCGTTCGTCGAACGCGACGCCGCCCCGACGCCCTGATTCCAACATCCCAATCGAGATCGGAGATCGCCATGGGTTCAAGATCCGCCCCCTCGCCGCCGCCCCCGCCGCCGATGCCCCCGCCGCCGCCCGATCCCGAGATCGCGCGCCGCGAGGCGCGCGTCAAAGGAATGCTGCGCCGCCGGCGCGGCCGCCAAGGCCTTGTCGCCACCGGCGAGCGCGGCGTCCTGAGCGCCACCACCCAGCCCCCGTCCACCGACACCAAGCTCGGAGCCTGATCGCCATGAACCGTCCGAACGCCACTTCCGGAGCCGCCGCCGATTCCACCCGGGCGGGCGATCTCTTGCGCCGCTTCCGGCGCGCCAAGCAGGCGCGCGGATCGTGGGAAGGCGTCTGGCAGGATTGCTACGACTTCGCGTTGCCCCAACGCCAAGCCGTGGCGAGCGGGCCGGGCATCGACCGGCGCGGCGAGCGTCTGTTCGACGGCACCGCGCCCGACGCGGCCGATCAGCTCGCCGCGTCGCTGATGTCCCAGCTCGTGCCGCCGTGGACGCGCTGGTTCGGCCTGCAGCCGGGCACCGAAGTGCCCGAGGAAACGCGCACGGCCGTCGGCGAAGTGCTCGAGAAGACCGCCGCGACCTTGCAAGGCCATTTCGACCGCTCGAACTTCGCCGTCGAAGCCCATCAATGTTTCCTCGATCTGGTCGTGGCGGGCACGGCGACGCTGCAATTCGAGGAGGCCGCCCCCGGCCACGACAGCGCGTTCCGCTTTTCCTCCGTGCCGCTCGCGCAGATTTTCGTCGAGGAAGGCGGGGAGGGCCGCCCCGACACCGTCTTCCGCGTCAGCGAGATCCGCGCCGACCGCCTGGTGCAACGCTTCCCGCGCGCCGAACTGTCCGACGAGATCAAGCGCGACGCCGAGCGCGTCGAAGAAGGCGTCGATCGCCGGCACACCGTCGTCGAGATCGCGATCCCCGAGGACGGCGTGGTGCGCTACGCCGCCGTGCTCGACACCGGCGCCAATTCGTGCGCGCCCACGATCCTCGCCGAAGGCCGCTTCGACCAGTCGCCTTTCATGGTGTTCCGCTGGCTCAAGGCGCCGGGCGAAGTCTATGGCCGCTCGCCGGTGATGAAGGCGCTGCCCGACATCAAAACGGCCAACAAGGTCGTCGAACTCGTCCTCAAGAACGCCTCGATCGCCGTCACCGGCATCTGGCAGGCCGACGACGATGGCGTGCTCAACCCGGCCAACATCAAGCTCCAGCCCGGCACGATCATCCCGAAGGCCGTGGGCTCGGCGGGGCTCACCCCGCTCGAAGCGCCGGGCCGCTTCGACGTGTCGAACCTGGTGCTCGAAGACTTGCGCAAGCGCATCCGCCACGCTTTGCTCGCCGACCGGCTGGGCGCCGTCGAAAGCCCCAAGATGACCGCGACGGAGGTGCTCGAACGCTCGGCCGAGATGGCGCGCATCCTGGGCGCCACCTATGGAAGGCTCCAGTCCGAGCTGCTCACCCCGCTGGTCGGCCGCGCCATCTCCATCCTGCGCCGCCGCGGCGCGGTGCCGCCGATGGTGATCGATGGCCGCGTCGTCGATCTCCAGTACAAATCGCCGCTCGCGCGCGTGCAGAGCGAGTCCGACGTCCGCAACGCCATCGCCTGGATCCAGCAGACTTCGATGCTGGGCCCCGAAGCCATGGCGACGGTCGATGCCGGCGCGGCCGCGCGCTGGATCGCGCGCGCCATGGGCGTGCCCGCGGACATCATCAAGCCGCCCGCCCCGGCGCCCGATCCCGGCGCGCCCGCCGCGATGCCCGCCGCGATGCCCGGCGCGCCGGGCACCCTGAAACTCGATCTGGGCGCCATCGCATCCGCCCTCGGCGCCGCCGTCCCCGCTTCACCCCAAGCCGCGGCGCCGCAAGCGCCGATGGCCCCCGCCGCCTGACCCCGCTCTCTCGAAAGGAAATCGCCATGCATCCCAATCTTCTCGAACAGGACGATCCCCGCCTCGCGCATCCCGCGCCGCAGACGGGACCCGGCCGCCCCGACTACGTGCCGGAGAAATTCTGGAACGCCCAGCGCGGCGCGATCGAAAGCGAAGCGCTCGCGCGCGCCTACGGCGAACTCGAGCGCAAGATGTCGGGCTACGTGCCCGGTCCGTCCTCGCCCGATTGGCAAAGCACCGTCCGCCGCTCGCTCGGCGTGCCCGACGCGCCCGACGGCTACCAGCTCAAGGTCAAGGACGATCTCCTGCAGGTCGATCCGGACGTCAACGCGCGCCTGCACGCCGCCGGCTTCAGCCCCGCGCAAGCGCAACTCGTCTACGACCTCGCGGTCGAGCGCATGGTGCCCATGGTCGCGCAATTCGCCGACCAGTCGCGCGCCGAGCAGCAGCTCGAGCGCCTGGTCGAGGAGTTCGGCGGCCAGGCGCGCTGGAATTCGCTCGCCAACCAGCTCGCCGGCTGGGGCCGCGCGAATCTGAGCCCCGAGGTCTACGCCGCGCTCGCCTCCTCCCCCGACGGCATCCGCGCTTTGCGCAAGCTGATGGAGTCGGGCGAGCCGATGCTCTCGGGCCGCGGCGGCACGCCGGCGCCGGTCACCGAGGCCGAGCTGCGTCAGATCATGAAGGACAAGCGTTATTGGAAGGATCGCGATCCGGAAATCGTCCGCATCGTGACCGAAGGTTTCGAACGCCTCTATCCGGAGCGTCCGTGACCGCCATGACCCATTTCCGGCGACCCGCCGCCCACTCCCGGATTCTCGCGAACCCCGGCGATCGGACAACGGCGCGGACCGGGAAGAACGCGCCGGGATAACCGGGGCGCGCCGCCGGAAGGCCGTTCGCGAGACGGCCGGCGGCAAACCCCGGCCCCGGCGCCGAAGACAAACCGACCCCCCGTACCCGACGGGTCCGGGGAACCC
>JAMNXK010000069.1 GCA_023653245.1 Tagaea sp. | reverse complement strand
TCGCGCTGCGGCGCAATCCGGGCGTCCCGGCGGCGCCGACGGGTGCGGCTTAAGGCAAGTTTCATCCGGGTTTGCTGCAATCGTCCTTTGTCGCAAGGGGGCGCGCGCGAATGTCGGGGCCGGACGGAATTCTTTCGATCAAGGGGCTGCACAAGCTCGACGGCGTCAAGCCGTTCGACGGCGACCTTGCGTCGCCGGCGAATTGGCTGCTTGGCTATTGGCGGGGCAAGCGGCGCGACGGCCTGTTGCCCGCGCGCAAAGACATCGACCCGGTCGATATCCGTCGCGACGTTTTGCCCGACATGTATTTGATGGACGTGGTGCCGGCGAAGCCGCGCCGGCGGTTCCGCTACCGGCTGGTCGGCACGCACATGGTCGATTTGAGCGGCACCGATCCGACGGGGCGGTTCGTCGACGAATTCATCGATCCCGCGCGCGTGGCGGAAATGCATGATTGGGAAGATCGCGTGGTCGACGAACCCGAGGCGTGGGTCTATTCCGCCCCGCTCGCGTTCAAGCATCGCGACTTCAAATGGGCGTGGCGCCTGTCGCTGCCGCTGGCCGCCGACGGCAAAACCGTGGACATGCTGCTGCTGCATTTCACGCTCGGCGCCCGCCCGCCGGAGCCGTCGACAAGGACGTCCTGAGCGCCCGCGCGATCTTGCCGGCGATCCCGCGCCGCCCTTCGGCCACGGAAAAAGCGCGAGCCAAACTTGAACCGCTCGCGATTAGGCGTTAGGCTCATGGTTAGGAAAGCAAATCCCGCAAAGGACTTAGGGGCAAGTTAATCGGATTTTAGACGTTTTGCCGGTAACAGGATCGGTCGGAGCCCGAGAACGGATTTCCACCGCCCAACCAAGCCGGCCTACCAGGATCGCGAAGCCCGAGAAGACGGACGGATACGACCCATGACCACGCCCCACGCATCGCCCCAACTTCCCGACCCGTCGGTGCCCGAAACGCCGTGCAAAGTGGCACTCGTGCAGATCAACAACTCGTTCTCGGGGCAGAACTACCTGCCTTACGCGTGCGGATTGATGGAGGGCTATACGCTCAAGTTCTCGGGGCGGCCGGCGCGCTACGAGTTTCTGCCGCCGATCTACAAGCGCATCCGCGTCGAGGCCGCCGTCGATCAGCTGCTCGGCGCCGACGTGGTCGGCTTCTCCTGCTACGTGTGGAACGAGAAGCTTTCGCTCGCCGTGGCGCGCCGGCTCAAGGAGCGCAAGCCCGGCGTCATGATCGTGTTCGGCGGGCCGCAAGTCCCGGACCGCACCGAGCCCTTCTTGCGCGCGCACCCTTTCATCGACGTGGCGGTGAACGGGGAGGGCGAGGCGGCCTTCACCAAGCTGCTCGACCGCTACCCGTCGCGCGATTGGACCGGGATTTCGAACCTTTCGTATCTGAAGGACGGCCAACTCGTCGTCCAGGCCAAGGGCCCGCGCATCCGCGATCTGGCCGATCTGCCGTCGCCCTATCTCGACGGCACGTTCGATCGCCTGATGGCCAAGAACCCGGACGAAAATTGGATCGTGCTGTGGGAGACCAATCGCGGCTGTCCGTTCCAGTGCACGTTCTGCGATTGGGGCTCGGCCACGCAAGCCAAGGTCTACCAGTTCGATCTCGACCGCGCGTTCCGGGAGATCGCATGGTTCGCGGCCAACAAGATCGAGTTCATCTTCTGCTGCGACGCCAATTTCGGCATCCTCGCGCGCGACATTCAGATCGTCGAGGCGCTGGCGAAGTCCAAGGCCGACACGGGCTATCCCAAGGCGGTCTCGGTGCAGAACACCAAGAACGCGACCGAGCGCGCCTATCTCACCCAGAAAATCCTGTCCGACGCGGGCATGAACAAGGGCGTCACGCTCTCCATGCAATCCCTCGATCCGGGCACGTTGAAGGCGATCAAGCGCCAGAACATAGCGCTCGGCACGTATGAAGAGCTGCAGCGCCGTTTCACCCGCGATCGCGTCGAGACCTATTCGGATCTGATCCTGGGCCTGCCCGGCGAGACCTACGATTCCTGGGTCGAGGGCATCGCCAAGCTGATGGAGACCGGCCAGCACAACCGCATCCAGTTCAACAACCTGTCGATCCTGCCGAACGCCGAGATGGGCGATCCCGCCTACCAGAAGCAATACGGGATGGAGACGGTGGTCACGCGCATCGTCAACATCCACGGCGCGCTGGAGATCGATCCCGACGGCATCTACGAAACCCAGGACCTGGTCGTCGCCACCTCGGCCATGCCGCGCGCCGATTGGCGCCGCGCGCGCGCTTTCGCCTGGATGGCGGCCCTCGTGCATTACAACAAGCTCCTCCAGATCCCGATTCTGGTGGCGCACGCGCAATGCGGCGTGCCGTTCCGGAAATTGCTCGAAGCGTTCTTCGACGCCGACCCGGCGCGCTATCCGGTGTTCGGATCGATCCGCGCCTTTTTCGACGACTACGCCACGCGCATCCAGAACGGCGAAGTCGAGTACGTCTATTCCCAGGAATGGCTCGGCATCCATTGGCCGGCGGACGAGTACGTGTTCATCGATCTGGCCGTGCGCGGCAAGATGGACGCGTTCTACGCCGAGGCCGAGCGCCTGGTGTTCGACGCGCTGTCGGTCGACCGCGCGCTGTTGCCGCGCGAGCGCCTGGCCGACGCCTTCAAGCTCAACCGCGCGATGGTCAAAGGGCCGGGCGCGCTGCCCGACATCGAAGTGTCGATCGGCTCCGACATCTATCCCTATTACCGCGCCCTGCTCGAAGGCCGCGACGAGGAGCTGCTGGTGGAGCCCGTCGCCTATCGCATCGAGCGCTCGAAGGAAGCGTGGCCGGATTTCGACGATTGGTGCCGCGAGGTCGTGTGGTACGGCAACAAGAAGGGCGCCTATCTCTACGGCAACAAGGCGATGGCGCGGCACATGGCCGGCCATTTCTAGGCTCCGGCGCGTGGGGGACCTTCGCCGCATTCTGGTGACCGGATCGACCGGCGTGCTCGGTGCCGCGGTCAAGGCTTTGGCGCCGTCGCTGCCCGCGCGCGAGTTCCGCTTCGTCTCGCGCAAGGACGCCGATCTGCGCGATCCGGCGGCGACGCTGGCGCTGGTGCGCGACGCCCGGCCCGACGCGATCTTGCACCTCGCGGCGATCTCCGGCGGCATCGAGCTCGCACGGCGCTATCCCGCGCGCATCTTGCGCGACAACGTGGCCATGACGTTCTCGGTGCTCGACGCGGCCGTTTCCGCCAAAGTCCCCAAGACCGTGATGACGCTGAGCTCGGGCATGTATCCGGCCGCCGCCCCGCAGCCCAACGCCGAAGCCCAAATCCACGACGGGCGGCCGCACGACAGCGCCTATTCCTACGCGATGGCCAAGCGCCTGATCGAACCCGCGATCCGCGCCTATCGCCAGGAACACGGGATCGACGCGATCGGGCTGGTGCCGTCGGGAATCTTCGGCGAGGACGACAACTACAATCCGGACGACTGCACCTGGATCGCGGGCCTCGTGCGCCGCTTCGGCGAATGGGTTCCGGCGAGCGGCGACATCGCGATCTGGGGCGACGGCGCGCCGGTGCGCGAGATCACCGACGCGCGCGACATGGCGCGCGCCTATCTGTGGGCGCTCGACGCCTATTCCGAGGCCGAGCCGCTCAACGTGGGCTGCGGTCAAGGCCACACGATCCGCGAGGTCGCGTTCTTGCTGGCGGAACTCGCGGGCGTGCCGGCCGAACGAGTCAAGTTCGACCCGGCGCGCGCGCGGGGGATCGACAGGCGGGTCACCGATAACTCGCGCCTGCGCGCGCTTTCGGGCATGGAGTTCACGCCGTTGCGCGCTTCGCTGGCGCGCGTGCTCGATTGGTATCGAAGTGCGCGCGCGCAGGCGCCGAACTCGATCCGCCGGAATTCGCGCTTCGCGCCCGAATAGAGCCCTTGCCAGCGCGCCTCGGGCATGGAAAATAGTCATTCCATTGCGCCAACGATAAGAAATTCGGGAGAGCCTCCATGTCCCAGTTCCATTCCACACGCCGCGACGCGTTGCGCGGTGCCGCCGCTCTCGCGGGCGCTTCGCTGCTGCCCCAGGGCGCTTTCGCGCAAGAGACGATCGACCGGGTGAATTTCCTGGTCGGCTTCGGCGTCGGCGGCGGCTTCGACCAGACCGCGCGCGGCGCGCAAGAAGCGCTGCAGAAATCCGGCCTGGTGGCCAACGTGTCGGTCGAGAACCGCACCGGCGGCGGCGGCTCGGTCGCCATCGCCCATCTGATCGAAACCGCCGCGCGCCAGCAGAACACGCTGATGGTCAACGGCACCTCGATCGTGGTGCGCTCGCTCAACCGCGAATTCGCCCAGACCTTCCGCGACGTGACGCTGGTGAGCACGATCACGGCCGAGATCTTCGGGCTGCTGGTCGCCGCCAATTCGCCCCATCGCGACATCGCGGGCCTGACCGCGGCCTTGCGCGCCAACGCGCGGGCGGTGCGCTTCGGCGGCGGCTCCCCGCGCGGTGGCATCGACCATCTGGCGGCGTCGAAATACCTCAAACAGGCGGGCGTCGATCCCAAGGCGATGCAATACGTCGCCTATGACGGCGGCGGCCGCGCCACGGCCGGCCTGCTGGGCAACGAGGTCCAGTGCTTGGTCATGCCCTATTCGGAATCGCTGACCCAGATCAAGGCGGGACAAATGCGCCTGCTCGCGATCATGAACGACCGGCGCGTGGCCGACGTGCCCGACGTGCCGACCTTGGCCGACGCGGGCATTCCCGACGCCGTGCTCGCCAATGTGCGCGCCTTCTTCATGGCGCCGGGCACGCCGCCCGCGCGCGTCGAGGCCTACGCCAATCTTCTCCAGCGCCTGATCGCCACGCCCGCGTGGGAAGAAGTGCGCGCGCGCAACGGCTGGAACATGTTCTTCCGCCGAGGTGCGGAGGCGCAGACGTTCTTCGTGCAGCACGAGCGCGACATCCGCGCGCTGCTGGTGGAGCAAGGCTTCATCCAAGGCTGACGCGAAGCCGGGGGGCACGAATGACGCGACTTCAAGCCGAGCGAATGGCGGCACTGGCGCTGCTCGCTTTTTCGCTCGGGTATTTCCTGCTCGCCTTCACGATCAAAGTGCCGCCGGGACCGGACGATTCTCCTTTCTCGGCGCGCTCTTTCCCGTTCGGGCTGGGCGCGCTCGGCATGCTCCTGTCCTTCCTGCTGATCGTGCGGCCGGCCTCGGACGAGACGGTCGGGACGGCGGGCTTCGCGTGGGCGCGCGCGCTCGGCTTGCTGGCGCTGATGGGCGTCTTCGCGCTCGGGATCGATTTCCTGGGCTTCGTCGTCGCCTCGGCGCTGTTCCTCGCGGCGGGCTTCCGCATTCTTGGCGAGAAGCGGCCGGCCGTGCTCGTGCCCGTGGCGATCGGTACGGCGCTCGGCTTCTGGATCATGTTCGAGCTGCTCGACGTCAAGCTCGACTGGGGCGTGTTTGGAAGGATTCTCGGATGATCGACGGCTTGCTCGGCGGCCTCGCGGGTCTGCTCACATTCCACAACATTTTGTTGCTGTTGCTCGGCTGCGGGCTCGGCACCTTCATCGGCATGATGCCGGGCCTCGGTCCGGTCACCGCGATTTCGCTGCTGATCCCGGTCGTGCTGACGCTCGAGCCCGCCTCGGCGATGGTGCTGCTGGCGGCGATCTATTACGGGGCGATGTTCGGCGGTTCGACCGCTTCGGTGCTGATCAACGCGCCGGGCGAGTCCAGCTCCGTGCCCACCACGTTCGACGGCTATCCGATGGCCAAAAAGGGCCTGGCGGGCAAGGCGCTGGCGCTGTGCGCCTGGGGCTCGTTCGTCGGCGGCACGGTCGCCACGCTGATGCTGATGCTCGCGGCGCCCACGCTCGCGGCGTGGGCGCTGACCTTCCAAGCACCCGAGTATTTCGCGCTGATGGTGCTGGGCCTCACGGCCGTCGCCGCGTTCGCGGAAGAGGGCGGGGCGCTCAAAGCGCTGCTGATGACCGTGGTGGGCCTGATGCTCGCCACGATCGGCACCGACATCGCCGACGGGGTCGAGCGCTACACGTTCGGCGTCGCCGATCTGGCCGACGGCGTTTCCTTCGTGCTGCTGGCGATGGCGGCGTTCGCGCTGTCCGAGGCGCTGCTCGCGGCCTTGCGCAACCAGCCGGTCAGCGAGGAAGCCAAGAAAGCCGCGCGCGGCGAGGTGGGCTCGCTCAAGCTCACCAAGGACGACGTCCGGGAAGTGGCGCCCGCAATGGCGCGCTCGTCGGTCATCGGCTTCGTCGTCGGCGTGCTGCCCGGCGCGGGGGCCACGATCGCGGCCTTCATGTCCTACGCGGTCGAGCGCAATCTCGCGCGAGGTGCCCGGCGCGAGGAATTCGGCAAAGGCTCGCGCCGCGGTGTGACCGCGCCCGAGACCGCGAACAACGCGGCCGCCGGCGGCGCCTACGTGCCGCTGCTCACCCTCGGCATTCCCGGCTCGGGGACCACGGCCGTGATCCTGGGGGCGCTGGTGGCGCTGGGCGTGCAGCCGGGCCCGCGGCTGTTCATCGACCAGTCGGACATGTTCTGGACCGTCGTGGTGTCGATGTATCTGGGCAATCTGATCCTGCTGGCGATCAACCTGCCGCTCATCCCCTATATCGCGCGCACGCTCGCGATCCCCGAGCGGATGCTCGTGCCGCTGATCCTGTTTTTCTGCCTGATCGGCGTCTATCTCGTGTCGTTCAACGCCTTCGATCTGTGGGTGATGATCGGCTTCGCGATCGTCTGCGTGGGCTTGCGCCTGCTCGACTATCCGATGGCGCCGCTGCTGCTGGGCTTCGTGCTCGGCAAGCTGATGGAGGAGAATCTCCGCCGCGCGCTGATCGTCAACGACGGATCCTTCGCGTTCATGTGGGAGCGGCCGGTCACGGCCGTGCTGCTGGCGCTGTCGATCGCCTGCCTCGTGGGCCCTGTCGTCGCGCGCGCGTTCAAATCTAAAGCGTGACGCCTGCCCGGGCGTAGTGGGCGACGAACGCGGCGCGCCAGGCGCGCCAAGCGGCCGCGTCGCCCGCGCCCAGTTTCGTTTCCAGCGCTTGCGCCACATATTCGGCGTCGGGCTCGTCCGGGAAGCGCGCCAGCGGATCGAAGCTGCCCTCCGCCCAGGCCTCGGCCAGCGCGCGGTTGAAGCGCGCGTTGTCGACCGACATTCCGACGCCGCCCGAATCGATGCGCGACGTCGAGAGGGTTTCGTGGCGCACGATACCGCGCGCGAGCTTGGCGAAGATCGCGGGCCGGCCTTGCGCCTGCTCGGCGGCGCAGAACTTGCCCGCTTCCTGGATGTTGGTGAGCTCGTCGGCCCAGTTCTCGACCTTGATATGGGCGGCGAGCCAGAAATCGCGCCGGAACAATCCGGGCCCGGCCGCCGACAGTTTCGTCAGATCGAGTTCGCGGCGCACGATTTGGGGCGCGAAAAACTCGACCGCTTCGCCGCCGGGCAGATCGTGCCGGCCGTAGATTTCCGATCGTTCGACCAGCGCGTCCTCGCCATAGGGGTAAAGCCGGATCGACACCGCCCCCGGCGCGGCGGCGAGCACCCGGGCGTAATCGAGTTCGCGCGCGAGCCACGTGTCTTCCTCGAGCACCAGCACGTACTCGGCGGCGAGCGCGGCGATGGCGTCGATCCAGAACGCCATCGGATCCATCGATCCGAGATCGCCCGGGATCTCGCCGCGCCTTATGGCGCCCTTGCGGTCGGCCTGCGGCGCGCGGCGAAATTCGACGCCGGGGAACCGGTCGGCGAGGGCGCGCGCGTGGGAAAGCGACAGCCCGTCGTCGAGCACGAGCGTGGCGTCGAGGCCGCGGGCGTGGCGGGCGAGCGAGTCCAGGCAGCGAACCAGCGAATGGGGCCGGTCGCAGGTCTTCAGAACCGCGGCGATTCGAGGGCGTGACATGACGACTCGCGCGATGTTGCTATAGTCGGGTGGCAATGGAAAGCGCTCAAAGCGTCGAACCCTTCCGCGTCGCGGCGATGTGGCGCACGCCGATCTTCCAGTGGATCGGCGGCGACCATCCG
>JAMNXK010000068.1 GCA_023653245.1 Tagaea sp. | reverse complement strand
CGCAGCGGCTGGACCAGCAGCCGGTCCAGGCGCTGGTCCGCCCGCGTGCCGTAGCGATCGAGCCCGATCTCCCCGCGCGCGGCCTTTTCGCGATACGTGCCGAAAAGCCGGTCCCAGATCGCCAGGTTGAAGCCGTAATTGCTGTCGGTTTCGACGCGGTCGGGCGAATGATGGACGCGGTGCATGTCGGGCGTGACGAAGACGTGGCGCATCGCCTTGTCGAGCGCCGGCGGCAGGCTCGCATTGGCGTGGGTGAACAAGGCGCCGGCGTTCAACAGGATCTCGAAGACCAGCACCGCTTCGGGCGGCGCGCCCAAGAGGATCGCCAGCGCCGCCTTGTAGAGTGCGGAGAGCAGGATCTCCGCCGGGTGAAAGCGCAAGCCCGTGGTCGCGTCGAAATCCGGATCGGCGTGGTGCACCCGATGCAGCCGCCACAGGATCGGAACCTTGTGGACCGCCACGTGCTGGACCCAGATCGCGAAATCGAGCGCCACGACCGCGACGGCAAAAGCCAGCCAGGCGGGCATCTGCGCCAGGTTGAGCAAGCCCCAGCCTTGCGTTTGCGCCCACAGCGCCGCGCCGATGGCGATCCCGGGCAGCAGCAGGCGCACGAGCAGCGAATCCAGGACCACGAGGGCGAGGTTGTTCGACCAGCGCCAAGCGCGCGTGAACTTGCGCGGACGCGCCGGGCGCCACGCCTCCCACAACGCCGCGGCGGCGAGCACGCCCAGAAAAACGCCGAGGCGCAAGATCGCTTCGCCGCTCACTTGTACGGATCGGCCGCGTCGCGCAAGCCGTCGCCCAGGAAGTTGAAGGCGAGCACGGTCACGATCACCGGTACCACGGGCAGCAGCAGCCACGGATACAGCGCCACCACGTTGATGTTCTGCGCCTCGGTCAGCAGCACGCCCCAGGACGTGATCGGCGGGCGCAAGCCGAGGCCGAGGAAGGACAACGCCGTCTCGCCCAGGATCATCGACGGGATGGCGAGCGTGGCCGAGGCGATCAGATGGCTCATGAAACTCGGCACGAGATGGCGGAAGATCACGCGCTTGGGCGAGGCCCCCATGAGCTTGGCGGCCGTGCAGAAATCCTCCTCGCGCAGCGCCAGAAGTTTCGAGCGCACCGCGCGGCCCAAACCCGTCCAGCCGATCATGCCCAAGATCAGCGTGATGCCGAAATAGATGTAGATCGGGCTCCACGACACCGGCAGCGCCGCCGACAGCGCCATCCACAACGGCAATTCGGGGAAGGAGCGGATGATCTCGATCAGCCGCTGGACAAGCATGTCGATCCAGCCGCCGTAATAGCCCGCAAGCCCGCCCAAGACGATGCCGAGCGCGAACTTCACCATCACGCCGATCAAGCCGATGGTGAGCGAGATGCGCGTGCCGTGAACCAGCCGGCTGAACATGTCGCGTCCCAGCCGGTCGGTGCCGAGCCAGAAGAACGTGCCGCCTTCCGCCGCGCACACGAAATGCCAGGAGCCGGGCACCAGGCCCATCCACTCGTAGGAATCGCCTTTGCAGAAGAAGCGCAAAGGCTGGACCTTGTCGGGATTGGGCGTGTATTCGCGCTTCAGCGTGTCCATGTCGAGCTTGTAGTCGTAGCCGTAGACGAACGGCCCGACGAAGCGCCCGTCGTGGAACAGATGCACGCTTTGGGGCGGCGCGTAGATGTGGTCGATGTCGCGCGTGCCGACGGCGTAAGGGGCGATCATCTCGGCGAACAGGATCGAGATGTACAAAAAAGCCAGCAGATAGCCCGACCACAAAGCCAGCTTGTGGCGCTTCAACTTCCACCACATCAGCCGCCATTGCGTGGCCATGTAGTAGCGTTCGAGCGACGGGTCGAGCTTCTCCGAATCCTGCGGATCGAAGGGCTCGCGCCGGACGTAATGGGGCAGCTTGTCGGCGGTGTCCGCGCTCATTTGTCGGCACCCCCGTGCAGGCGGATGCGCGGGTCGAGGGCCGCGAGTGCTATGTCCGACAAGAACACGCCGATCACGATCAGCAGCGCTTCGATCATCAGGAACGAGCCGGCCAGGAACATGTCCTGGCTGCGCAGGGCCGAGAGCAGCATCGGCCCGTTGGTCGGCAGGCTCATCACCACCGACACGATCGCCGCGCCCGAGATCATCTGCGGCAGCAAATCGCCGATGTCGGAGATGAACGGATTGAGCGCCATGCGCAGCGGGTATTTCATCAACGCGCGGCCGGGCGGCAGGCCCTTGGCGCGCGCGGTGGTCACGTATTGCTTTTGCAGCTCGTCGAGCAGATTGGCGCGCAAGCGCCGGATCATCGCCGCCGTGCCCGACGTGCCGATCACCACGACCGGAATCCACAGATGCTCGAGCACCGACAGGAACTTGCCCCAGCTCATCGGCTGGTCGATGTAGTCGGGATCCATCAGCCCGCCGATCGCCGTGCCGAACCAGATATTGGCGAGATAGAGCATCACCAGCGCGAGCAGGAAGGAGGGCGTGGCGAGGCCCAGGAAGCCCAGGAAGGTCAGCCCATAATCGCCCCACGAATACTGGCGCGTGGCCGAATAGATGCCGATCGGGAAGGCGACGGCATAGGTGAACAGCACGGTGGCGAAGCCGACCACGAAGCTGAGCAGCAGCCGGTCGCCGATCACCACGTTGACCGGCAGCTCGTATTCGAACGACCAGCCCAGATCGCCTTGCAGCAATCCGGTCAGCCAGATGACGTAGCGCTCGACCGCCGTCTTGTTCAGATGGAAGCGCTCGCGCAGCTCTTCGGCTTTCTCCTTGCCGCCGCGCTCGCCTTGCGCCTCCAGCTCGGCGATCTGCGTGGTCAGATAGTCGCCGGGCGGAAGTTCGATGATCGTGAAGACGATGGCGCTGATCGCGAACAAGGTCGGGATCATCACCAGCAGGCGGCGGGCGAAATAGGCGAACATCGTTCCCCCTAACGCCTTTCGCCCGCGGCGGCGGCGTTGCGCCGGTCGCGCTCGCCGTCGAACCAGAACGTGTCCATCCGGTGCATGCCGAAAAAGGCGCCGGGGTCCCAGGCCCAAATCCCTTCGCGCGGCACGTTGCGCAGGCGGTGGGACACGACGATGGGCTGGCGCACGCCGGCCACGATGCCGATGCTCCACACGTTCTCGGCGTGATTGGCCAGGATGCGCTTCCACACCTCCGCGCGCCCCGCGGCGCCCGCGGTGTTGCGCCAGGCTTCGGCCAGATCGAGCAGCTCGCGCGCCTCGGGCAGATCGGCGGGTTCGCCGTTGCGCCCGCTCGTCTCGACATACTGGCCCCATTTGGGCCATTGCAGGCCGATCTGCTCGACGGGTGCGAATTCGTCGGGCGCGGTGTCGGCCGTCGGCAGGCCGTTCTCGATTCCCGACCACACCGACATGCGCGTGTCGCCGGTATAGACGCGGTTGCGCAGGATCGCGCGCTGCTGCGGGCGAGAATAGAGCTTCATGCCCGCGCGCAGCCAGGAATCGTGGATCAATTCGAGCACGTCGGTCTGCTCGGAATCCTCGCCGGCGGTTTCGACCACGATCTCCAGGGGCCGCCCGTCGGGCAGCAGGCGCACGCCGCGATCGTCTCGCTTCGTGAGGCCGATCTCGTCGAGCAAGCGGTTCGCGGCGGCGAGATCGAAGCGATGCCAGCCCTCGCGGAATCCGGATTCGTAGAGCGGGCTCGCCGGCAGCACGGTGTTCGCACCGACGATCCCGAGACCGAAATAGACGACCTGGTTGATCTCGCGCCGGTCGATCGCCAGCGACAGCGCGCGCCGGAAGCGCACGTCGCGCGCCAGGCCGCGCCAGACCGGATCGTTGGCGTTGAGATTGGGATAAAGGGCGATATGCGCGCCGCGCGCCGGGTTCCACAGCAGCGTCTCGAATCCGTTCCGCTTCCCGGCTTGGCGCAGGAACGTGTAGTTCGAGAAATTGATGTTGCGCGCTTGCAGATCGGCCTCGCCCGCACCGGTCTTGGCGGGCAGGATCTTGCCGTCGGCGACGGTCAGGATCGCGCGGTCGATATAGGGCAGCTGACGGCCTTGCTCGTCCACGCGGTGATAGAACGGGTTGCGCTCGAACACGAAGCGCTCGGACGGCGCGCGGGTGCGCACCATCCAGGGATCGAGCGTGGGCAGATCGGGATTGTCGTTGCGGTCGAGCTTGTCCGAGCGGTTGAAGAGCTGCGCCCAGCTGCGCGCGTTCGCGCGCCGCACGGCCTCGCGCAAGCGCTCGGGATCGGCGTACTTGGCGTGCAGCTGCTTCAGGTAATGGGCGGGGCGGTAGATGTAGAGCGGCGTCGGACCCGCGAGGGCGGGCAGGAAAGCGGGGTTGGGCGCGTCCCATTCGAACACGATGGTGCGCGCGTCGGGGAAGGTCACGCGCGGCGGCTTGTCGCCCGCGAGCAATTCCTTGACCAGCCCGCCGGTGGCGATCTCGCGGTTGTTGGCGACGTCCTCCCACCAGAAGCGGAAATCCTCGGACGTGAACGGCGCGCCGTCCGACCAGCGATGGCCCGCGCGCAAGGTCAGCACGAACACCTTGTCCGCCTCGACCCGCACCGATTCGAGGATGTCGGGCACCAGGTTCAGCGTGTGGTCGTAGCCGACCAGCCGCGCATAGCCGTAGACCGCGAGCAGGCGCGTGTCTTGCGTGCGGCCGGAGAGCAGGCGGATTTCCCCGCCATGCCGGCCGGGCGTCCAATCCGCGCGCGCCACGCTTGTGACCAGCGGCGTCTCGGGCAGACGTTTTTCGACCGGCGGCAAGCGGCCGGCGGCGACCTCGGCGGCCAGGCTCGGCGTTTCGACGAAGCGCGCCCCGGCGGGCGACGCGGCCAGCGTCAGCAGCAGAAGTGCGAGCGCGCGGATCATGCCGTCACCCGCGGGCGGGCATGGGCGCGCAGCGTTTCGGGGTCCGCACCGGCGGCCGCGCGCACGAAATGGCCGTGGCCGAGATCGATCAACGCGACGGCACCGGCACCGTCGGCGGTGAAGGGTGCGGGCCACAACGACGGGATGGAGGCGCGGCCTTCCATCAACGCGGTCAGGTCGAGCGGCCGGTCGATATCGGGCTCGGGCACGGCCGAGAGCAAGGCCTGGGTGTAGGGATGGATGGGCTCGCCGAACAGCCGCTCGCGCGGGGCGATCTCGACGATGCGCCCGGCGCACATCACCGCGATGCGGTCGGCCATGTAGTCGACGACCGCGAGATTGTGGCTCACGAAAACATAGGTGAGACCCAGCGCCTTCTTGAGGTCCTGGAGCAGATTGAGCACCTGCGCCTGGATCGAGACGTCGAGCGCCGACACGGGCTCGTCGAGCAGCAGCATCTCCGGACCCAGCGCCAAGGCGCGCGCGATGCCGATGCGCTGGCGCTGCCCGCCCGAGAAGGAATGCGGATAGCGGTTGAGCGCGCGCTCGTCCAAACCCACCACGCGCATCAGCTCGCGCACCGTCTCGCGCCGCGAAGCGCCGTCGCCGATGGCGTGGATGATCAGCGGCTCGGCGACGATGTCGAACACCGTCATGCGCGGATTGAGCGAGCCGAACGGATCCTGGAACACGAATTGGACCTTGCGCCGGTAGTCGAACAGATCGGCACCTTCCAGCGCGCGCACGTCGCGCCCTTCGAACACGATGCGCCCGGAATCGGGCGTCAGGGCGCGCATGATCATCTTGGACACGGTCGTCTTGCCGCAGCCCGATTCGCCGACCAGGCCCAGACACTCGCCGCGGAACACGTCGAAGCTCACGTCGTCGACCGCGCGCACGCTTTGCGACGGCGCGCCGCCGAACAGGCCCGATTTGCGGATCGCGTAGGTCTTGCGCAGATCGCGCACGCTCAGCAGCGGCGCGCGCCGCTCGGCGTCGATCGGCCCTTCGGCGCGGGCGCGGCGCTCGGGGCCGCGGTCGTGCTTGCGCATCATGGCGCCGAGGTCGGACTTGATCTCGCGCAACGGCACCAGCTTCTCGCCCGGCTTCATGTCGAAGCGCGGCACGGCGGCGAGCAGCGCCTTGAGATAAGGATGCTCGGGCTTGCGGAAGATATCCTCGCGCGTGCCCGCCTCCATGATCCGGCCGCGATACATCACCACGACCTCGTCGGCGAGATTGGCGACCACGCCCAGATCGTGGGTGATGAGCAAGATCGCCATGCCGAGCTCGCCCTGGAGATCCTTCAGCAGCTTCAGGATCTGCGCCTGGATGGTGACGTCCAGTGCTGTGGTGGGCTCGTCGGCGATCAGCAAGGCCGGCCGGCAGACCAGCGCCATGGCGATCATCGCGCGCTGACGCAAGCCGCCCGACAGCTCGAACGGATAGGTCTTGAGCGCCTTGGCCGGATCGGGGAACCCGACCATGCGCAGCATCGCCTCGGCCAGGCCGAGCGCCTCGGCCTTGTCCTTGGTGCGGTGCAGGCGCACGGCCTCCGACACTTGATCGCCCACCGTGTGCAGGGGCGACAGCGAGGTCATCGGCTCTTGGAAGATGATCGAAATCCGCCCGCCGCGGATCTTGCGATATTCCGCACCCTCGGGATCGAGCTTGGCGAGATCGACTTCGCGCCCCTCGTCGCGGAACAGCATCTGGCCGCGCGCGATCCGGCCGACTTTGGGCAGAATGCCCATGACCGACTGGCTGATCACCGTCTTGCCCGAGCCCGATTCGCCCACCACCGCCACGGTCGTGCCGGGGCGGATGCGGAAATCCACGCCGTCCACGGCCTTGATCCGCGAATCGTGCACGCGGAAATCGATGGCGAGGTCGCGGATCTCGAGCAGGTTCATGGCGTGTCGTCGACCCCGGCGATCCCGAGCGCCTTGAGGTTGGCGATCGTGGCGGGGTCGAGCGGCAGGCCGCGCGCGCGCGCGCGATCATGCGCGAACGCGACCAGCTCGGCGAAACCCTCGCCCGAGGAATCCGCGCGCAAATCGGCACCGCCGCCGGTCAGCTTGAGCTGCATCCACCCCCCCGTGCGATCCCGGCTCGTCGAATAGAAGGCGAGCCTGAGATCGCGCATCGCATCCCAGGCGAGCCTAGCCGCTCCCGGACCCGAAAGCGATATGTCCGTCTCGTTCCATATGAAAGTTTGACGACCGCGCCGCCAGGTCCGATAGCCGAACCCGGCGAACAGCGCCGCCAGCGGCACCAGCACCCAATGGGCACCCGTCCACTCGCCCAAGGCGACGATCGGCGTCAGCGTGAAGGCAAGCCCGATCGCCGCGCGCGCATAGTCGCCGATCAAGGACTTGGGCGGATAACGCAGAACGTTCATGGCGCCGCCGCGAAGATGCCGGCGGGGTCGCGCCAGCTTGCGGCGCGATGGGCTTGGGTCCGGCGCAGGAACGCTTCGGCGAATTTCCAAGCCGCTTCGTCATGGGCGAGGTGATGGGTCAGCAAGCCCGTGGGTTCGGCCGGATCGGCCGTACCGTCGAGCTTGGCGCGCAAATGCGCCACGACATGCCCCAAGGCCGGGCCCTCGCCCGCGAAACCGCGCGTCCGCCAATCCATGATGTCGCAATGCGCGTTCACTTGCACGAGACCAGCCCGTGTTTTCCCGCGCCGGCCGAAGGTCGACAGACCGCGATAGCCCGTCTTGGCCAACTCGCCCGCGACGGCTTTGGCGATGCGGTTGTGGGGCGGGACCAAAATCGGGCGCGCATGCGCGAACAAGCCGGACAGTTTCAGCCAGCCGCGCGCGAGCTCGCCATGCACCACCGCGACGGGCCGGTGGGGCCCGAGCTCGGCCTTGGACTCGCCGAGCGGCGCGTGGTTGTCGTGGTTCCAGCCGTGCTGGCAGAGCGCGAATTCGCCGTGGGGATCGAGGGACGCGGCCGCGCGCGCGGGGATGACCGCGATCAGCGGCCTGATTGCGCACGCGCGCGACAAGTCGATCAGCCGCGCGAATGCGGGCACGGGGTGGGTGGCGTCGTCGTCGCGCCACCAGAACTCGGCCGCCTTGCCGGCCGACGCGTGGGCGTCGAGCGCGCGCTCGAGATCGTTCCAATCGGCGGGCGGCGGAGCTAGAGCCATCGTTCGACGATCTTGGCGGTTTGTGCCGCCCCGTCGCAAGAGAGTCCGTGTTCGGCCGGCGGCCGCGCGCGATCG
>JAMNXK010000067.1 GCA_023653245.1 Tagaea sp. | reverse complement strand
GTGCGCCGCCGATCCGGGGATCGCGGATGCGGTGGAACGCTCGGGACGGCGCCAGATCGTGCTGTGCGGGATCGAGTCCCATGTCTGCGTGCTGCAGACGGCGCTGGGGTTCAAGGCCAAGGGCTACGAGGTCGCGGTGGTGTGGGATGCGGTGTCGTCGCGCAAAGCGGCCGACCAGGAATTGGCGGCCGAGCGCTTGCGCGCCAACGGCGTGTGGCTGATCGGCACCGAGATGGCGATCTTCGAGTGGCTCGGCGTGGCGGGCACGCCGGCGTTCAAGGAACTCTCGGCGCTGATCAAATGAGCCGGATTCCGCTGGTCCTTCTTCCCGGGCTGCTCTGCGATCGCGCGCTGTGGCTGGCGCAGATCAAGGCGCTGGAGGATATCGCCGACATCCAGGTCGCCGACCTCACCGGGGCCGACACGTTCGAAGCCATGGCCGAAGACGTGCTCGCCCGCGCGCCCGCGCGCTTCGCGATGGCGGGGCTGTCGATGGGCGGGTATCTGTCGTTCGAGATTTTGCGCCGCGCGCGCAGCCGGGTGATGCGCTTGGCCTTGCTCGACACCTCCGCGCGCGCCGACACGCCCGAACAGAAGCGCAAGCGCGGGATGTTCGTCGCGCACGCCAAGCGCGGCAAGTTCAAGGGCGTGACGCCGCAGCTGATCGAGAATTGGGTGAGCCCGAAATCCATCGCGCGCGATCCCGGAATCGTCGACGCGGTGCAGGCGATGACCTTGCGCGTCGGTTCGGACGCGTTCTGCCGCCAGCAGAACGCGATCATGGGGCGGCCCGATTCCCGGCCGGAGCTTTCGCTGATCGGATGTCCGGCGCTGGTGCTGTGCGGGCGCGAGGATATCGCGACACCGCTCGAACACAGCCGCGAGATGGCGGCCGACATCCCGAACGCGCAGATCGTCGTGCTGGAGGAATGCGGCCATCTCGCGACGATGGAGAAGCCGGCGGACACCTCGCTCGCGATGCGCCGCTGGCTGCTGGCCGAGCTATGAGCGCGTTGCCCGTCTATCTCGGCGCGGCGCTGGCGGAGATCGCCGGATGTTTCGCGTTCTGGGCCTGGGCGCGCGGCGGCGCGTCGGCGCTGTGGCTCGTCCCGGGATTGGGCGCGCTCGCGGCGTTCGCGTGGCTGCTCACGCTGTCGCCCGCCGGCATGGCCGGGCGCGCTTTCGCGGCCTATGGCGGGGTCTATATCGCCGCGTCGCTCGTTTGGCTGTGGGCGATCGAAGGCCAGCGCCCCGACCGCTGGGATCTGATCGGCGCCGCGCTGTGCCTGATCGGCGCGGGTGCCATCCTGTTCGGGCCGCGCGAAGCCTAAACCAGCTTCTTCATGACGATTTTACGAAACGGCGCGCGGCCTTGCAGGCGCGTGTACCACGCCATCAGATAAGGCTGGGCGGGGCGGTTCTCGACCAGCTCGACATAGCGCCACACCCATTGGCCGAGCGCTATATCGGCCATGGTGAACGCATCGCCCGTGACGAACGCCTTGCCCTTGAGCGCCGCGTCGAGGATCGCGGATTTCTCGCGCAAGGTTTGGCACGCGCCAGCCAAAGCGGCGGGATCCTTCTTGTCCGGCGTCGCGCGCAAAGTCTGGTAGAGCACGGCGGTGGTGGGCGGGGCGAGGACCGTGGCCTGCCAATCCATCCAGCGATCGGCGTCGGCGCGCGCGCGAAGATCGGCGGGGTAGATCGTGCCGGACGCGTGCCGGGCCGCGAGATAGCGCACGATCGCGTTGGACTCCCACAGCACGAACCCGTCGTCGTCGATCGTCGGGATCTGGCCGTTGGGGTTGACGCGCTTGTAGTCCTCGCTCGCCGCCTTGCCCGGCGGCACGTCGTGCAGGCTTTCGTAGGGCAAGGCCAATTCTTCGCAGAGCCACAGGACTTTCTGCACGTTCGACGAGGTGTCGCGGCCGTAGATCTTCAGCATGGTCGGTCCGTTCAAGCGGCTTGGGGAAGGCGGATCTCCAGCCCGCGCACGTCCACGCGGCCGCGGTCGACGACCAGAAGCGACGCTTCGGGGATGGCGGTCCAGTGCGAGGTGTCGGTGTCGAGCGGCTCGGACAGCACGAGCAGCGAATCCTTGCCGTCGAGATCGTCCGAGCAATCTCCGCCGGCGGCCGCGCGCACGCCGGTGCCGCTGCCGTAGAACAGCGTCGGCGATTTGGCGTCGGTCGAATAGCGCGCGGCATAGACGCGCCGCCCGTCGGTGAAGGCGGCCGTAAAACGGAACGGATCGGGCGAGCCGCCGGCCGCGTGCGCGGCGGCCACTTTTTCCAGCGTGCGCGCGATCGCGGTCTCGGGATCGCGCTCGAGCCCGTAGGTCAAAGCGAGCAGGAAGATCGTTTCGCTGTCGGTGGTGCCGCGCCGCGCGCGATAGAAATCCGGCGCGATCGCGAAATCGAGATCGCGCGCCACGCGGTCGAAACCGCCGATCTGGCCGTTATGCATGAACATCCAGCGCCCGTGCTGGAAGGGATGGCAATTGGCGCGGCTGATCGACGTGCCGGTCGAGGCGCGCACATGGGCGAAGAAATGTCCGGTGCGGATCTGCTCGGCGATCGAGCGGAGATTCTCGTCGTTCCAGGCCGGGCGGATGTCGCGGAACAGCCCGGGCTCGGGCCGGTCGCCGTACCAGCCCAGGCCGAACCCGTCGCCGTTGGTCACGGTATGCGCCTTGCGCGCGTGCAGCGATTGGGTGACGAGCGAATTCTCGGGCTTGAACAGGAAGTCTTCGAGATAGATGGGTCGGCCCGTATAGGCCAGCCAGCGGCACATGATGCGTTCCCCCGGGCGGGTCGGTCGTCCGAATCAACGACTTGGCGGCCAGCCTATGCCAAAAACGCGGATTTTTCGAGACGAAGCGCTATAATTCGTCCGGCGGGGCGAAACCGTGCATCGCCGCCGCGCGAAAGAGGAACGATGAAAACGCCGCGAATTGCCGCTCTTGCGCTGCTCTTGCCGCTTCTGAGCGCATGCGCCGCCGCACCGCTCGTCGATTCCGCGTCCTGCCGCGTCGTGCGGCTGGCGGCGGCGCCGGTTCCGGCGGCGGCGCTGGGCGGGCTCGGGATGCCGCCCACCCATTTGACTCAGGCCGAGATCGACGCGGTCGCCGCGTGCCTGGAGCCGGCTATCGAGCGGGCGTTCGCCGCCGTCGCGGATCCCGCCGTGCGCGGCAAAAGCTGGACGACGATGTCGCGCGTCTATCGCGCCTCCGAGCACGGGTCGTTCCTGCAGATCTACGCCGATCCGGCGGCGGCCGAGTCCTACCGGAACTACGAGGCGGGCGCGCGGATCGCGACGGGCGGAACGATCGTCAAGCGCAGCTTTCGCGTCGAGGCCGACGGCCGCGCGGTGGCTTATCGGACTTTCGCGATGGAGCGCCGCGCGCCGGGTTACGAGCCGGGCATCAACGATTGGCGCTTCGCGGTGTTCGAACCTAGCGGCGCGTTGATCGGGGAGACCGGCGGCCGGGACAATGCGCGCGTGCGCTTTTGCGCGCAATGCCACGAGGCGGCGCGCACGCAGGATTTCCTGCTCTACGTGCCGCCCGCCTACAGAATGCCCTTGAGCACGAGATAGGCGCCCAGCGCCAGGACGAACAGAAAGAACACGCGCCGGAACGTCGCGACCGACAGGCGCGCGCGCACGCGCTGGCCCAGCCACATGCCCGCCAGCGCCGGCCCCAACGCCACCAGCGAGGCGATCGCCGCGTCGAGGTCGAAGGCGCCCGCATGGCCGAGGCCCACCGCCAGCGCCGCGGTCGAGACCATGAAGGATATGCCGAGCGCCTGGACGAGTTCGTCCTTCTCCAAGCCGATGGCGTTGAGATAGGGCACCGCCGGCATCACGAACACGCCGGTCACGCCGGTGACCGCACCGGTCGCGAGTCCGCAAACCGCGCCGGTGGATTTTTCGTTCGCGGGAGCCACGCGCCATTGCCGGCCCGACAGCGTCAGCGCGCCATAAACGAGCAACACGATCCCGAGGGCGAGGCCCGCATGCCGGCCGAGCGGGCCGGTCAGCAGACCGGCCGCGAGCACGGTCGAGGGTACGAGCATCAGCAAGAAGGGCCACAGCCGTTCGCACAGAGCGGCGAAGCGACCGCCCGCGAGCATCTGCCAGAAATTGGTGACCAGCGAGGGGACGATCAGCAGCGCCGCCGCCTCGACCGGCGCCATGGCCAGCGCCAGCAGCCCGAGCGTGATGGTCGGCAGGCCCATGCCGAGCACGCCCTTGGACAGGCCGCCGAGCAGGAACACGAACACGACGAAAGCGAGGAGGAGGGGATCGGTCATGTCCGCCAGTTGACGCCGGACGGGATCGCTTCACAATACGGAATTCCAACGATGTGAGTTCGAAATTTCCGATGCGCTTCGACCCCCTCGATCTCGATCTCGCTTTGGCCGTCGCCGAAACCGGCTCGCTGGCGGGGGCGGCCAAGCGCGTGCGTTTGGCGCTCGCCTCGGCGAGCGGCCGGCTGAAGGCGATCGAGGCGACGCTCGGCGTGGCGCTGTTCGCGCGCCATCGTCGCGGTCTGGCGCCGACCGCCGCCGGGCGCGCCTTTCTCGATCACGCGCGCGCGCTGTCCCACGGCCATGCGCGCTTGCGCGCCGATATGGCCGAGTTCGCCGCCGGCGCACGGCGCACGATCAAGATCGCCGCCAATACCGGGGCGGCGAGCGAGCACCTGCCTTCCGATCTCGCGCCATATCTGGCGGAGCACCCCGACATCGACATCGAACTCGCCGAACGCTGGAGCCCCGACATCGCGCGCGCGGTGGCGATCGGGGAGGCGGAGATCGGCATCGCCGCCGACACGGCGGAGCTCGCGGGCGTGCGAGTGTTTCCCTATCGCCCCGATCCGCTGGTGGCGCTGGTGCCGCGCGGGCACGAATTGGCACGGCGCAAGGCGGTGACGCTGGCCCGGCTCGCGGCGTTTCCGATGGTCGCGTTGGCCGAAGACGCGGCGCAAGCGCGGGTGGTCGAAACCCAGGCCGCCAAGCGCGGTCTGCGCCCGCGCATCCGCGTGCGCGCGGGGAATTTCGACGCGTTGGCGCGCTTCGTCGCCGGCGGCGCGGGCGTGGCCGTCATGTCGCGCATCGCCGCCGAGCGCGCCGTGGCGGCGTTGCCGGTCGTGTGGATTCCCCTGGCCGAGGACTTCGCCCGAAGGCGCCTGGTGCTGTGCGTGCGAAGTATAGCGGGGCTGTCCAAGCCCGCCCGCGCGCTGTTCGAGCGGTTGCGTGCCGCGCGCTAAACGTCCAACTCGGTCGCGAATTTCGCGTTTTCCTGGATGAAGGCCAGGCGCAGTTCGGGCTTGCGGCCCATTAGGCTTTCCACCCGCCGCTCGGTGTCGGCCACGTCGGCCGCGTCGTGGGCGAGCGGGACCGTCACGCGCAGCAGCGTGCGCCGTTTGGGGTCCATCGTCGTCTCCTTCAATTGCGCCGGCGGCATTTCGCCCAGGCCCTTGAAGCGGCTGATGTCGACTTTCCGGTTCTTGAACTTGCCCTTCATCAGCTCGTCCTTGTGCGCGTCGTCGCGCGCGTAGACGACGTCGCCGCCCGCCCCCAAGCGATAGAGCGGCGGCATGGCGAGATAAAGATGCCCGCTTTCGATCAGCTTGGGCATTTCGCGATAGAAGAACGTTATCAGCAGCGAGGCGATATGCGCGCCGTCGACGTCGGCGTCGGTCATCACGATCACGCGGTCGTAGCGCAGCTTCTCCAGATCGAAGCTCTCGCCCATGCCGCAGCCCAGCGCCTGCACGAGATCGGCGAGCTCCTGGTTCTGGCGCAGCTTGTCGGCCGAGGCGCTGGCCACGTTCAGGATCTTGCCGCGCAAGGGCAGGATGGCCTGGAAGTTCCGGTTGCGCGCTTGCTTGGCCGAGCCGCCGGCGGAATCGCCTTCGACCAGGAAAATCTCGGTGTCGGCGGTGGTGTTGGCCGAGCAATCGGCGAGCTTGCCGGGCAGGCGCAAGCGGCGCGTGGCCGACTTGCGGTCCATCTCCTTCTGCTGGCGCCTGCGCGCGCGCTCCTCCGCGCGCTCGATGGCGCGTTCGAGCAGCAGCTTGGCGGCGGCCGGATCGTCGGCGAGCCAATGGTCGAACTGGTCCTTGAGCGCGTTGTCGACGGTCTTCTGCGCGTCGGGCATGCCCAGCCGGTCTTTGGTCTGGCCCTGGAACTGAGGATCGCGGATGAACAAAGACAAGAACACGACCGCGCCGTCGCACACGTCTTCGCCGGCGATTTGCTCGGCGCGCTTGTTGTTGACCAGCGTGCCATAGCCGCGCAGCGCGCGCGTCAAGGCGGCGCGCAAGCCCAGCTCGTGGCTGCCGCCTTGCGGCGTGGGCACGGTGTTGACGTAGGAATGGACCTCGCCTTCCTCGTCGCCGGGCCAGGCCACGGCCCATTCCAGGCGCCCGCCTTGGCCGTCGAGCTTCACGTCGCCGGCGAAGGGCTTGGGCGTGAAGCACGGCCGCTTGCCGATCGTCTCGGCCAGCGAGTCCGCCAGGCCGCCGGGGAAATGCAGCGTCGCCTCGGGGGCGATACCCCATTCGGGCTTGAGCAAAGCGGGCGCGCATTTCCAGCGGATCTCGACGCCCTTGAACAGGAAAGCCTTGGCGCGCGCCATCTTGAAGGCGATCTGCGGCTTGAAATGGGCGCTCTTGCCGAAGATGTCCGGATCGGGATGGAAGCGCACGATCGTGCCGCGCCGGTTGTTGGTCGTGCCGATCTTCTTGAGCGGGCCCTTGGGCACGCCGCGCGAGTAGTTCTGCGCGTAGACCGACTTGTCGCGCGCGACCTCGACCTCGAACCCGTCGGACAGCGCGTTGACGACCGATACGCCCACGCCGTGCAAGCCGCCCGACGTCGAATAGGCCTTGTTCGAGAATTTGCCGCCCGAGTGCAGCGTGGTGAGAATCACTTCCAGCGCGGATTTCTTGGGGAAGCGCGGATGCGGATCGACCGGAATGCCGCGCCCGTTGTCGCGGATGGTCATCCAGTCTCCTTCCTCGAGCTCGACTTCGATCCAATCGGCGTGGCCGGCGACCGCCTCGTCCATGGCGTTGTCGAGCACTTCGGCGATCAGATGATGGAGCGCGCGCTCGTCCGTGCCGCCGATATACATGCCCGGCCGGCGGCGGACGGGCTCCAGCCCCTCCAGCACCTCGATGTCCTTGGCGGTGTAGCTGTCGGTCTTCTTCGCGGCGCTGGAAAACAGGTCGGCCATCGGGAATAACTGTCTTTCGATATCGGTGGAACGGGCGGGAGACTAGCGGTCATGGTCGATTCGGCGCAAACGCGACGTGAACAAGGCCCGAGGGCCGAAATGGGCGAGCCGGCCTTGCGCGCCATCGCCATGCCCGGCGACACCAACCCCAACGGCGATATTTTCGGCGGCTGGCTGCTGGCGCAGATGGACCTCGCGGGCGGCAGCCGCGCCAGCCATCGCGCCAAAGGCCGCGTGGCGACCGTGGCGATCGAGGCGATGACCTTCCACCAGCCTGTCCATGTCGGCGACGAGGTGTCGTGCTATTGCGAGGTGATGCGCGTCGGGCGCACCTCGATCGCGATCAAGGTCGAGACTTGGACGCGGCCGCGCCAAGGCGGCGCGCAAACCAAAGTGACCGAGGGCGTGTTCACCTATGTCGCCATCGGCGAGGATCGCCGCCCGCGCGCGGTGGACGGGGTTTGAGCATGCTCACCGATGCCGATTTCGATCTGCTGATCGCCTTCGATCTGGTCCCGAAAAACGCCGATCGCGCGGGGATGCTCGCAGCCCAAGCGCTCGACGACGCCGATCTGCTCGCCGGTGCCGCGTGGGAGCAGTCCAACGCGCGCGGCGGCTTGCAAGGGGCGGCGGCCGCACTGGCGCAGAGTGCCTATTGCGCCTCGGCCTTGACGCTCGTCTCGCTGCTCGCCGCGCGCGATCTCGACGAGCGGATCAGGCTTTTGGAGATCGCCACGCGCGCCGGGGCTGGCGCATTGGGCGACCATCTCACGGCCGAGGCGGGCAGACTGGGCGCCACGCCCAGGGGCCTCGCCTATCTCGAAGCGCGCCAGCATCTGGCGTCGGCGGTGAGCGTGAAGGGCGATCGCGCGGCGGGCTTCGCGCATTGGCGCGAGGTGTT
>JAMNXK010000066.1 GCA_023653245.1 Tagaea sp. | reverse complement strand
CTCGGTGAAATCGGGGGCGGGGGCGATCCCGACCAAGCCCGCCACGCGCGCGGGGCGCGCGCGCGCCAACAGCAGCGCGATCCAGCCGCCCATCGACGATCCGACGACGATCTGCGCGCCTTCGGTCAGAGCGTCGAAGGCGGCCAGGGCGTCGGCGAACCAGGATCCGATCGTGCCGTCCTCGAACCGTCCTTCGGATTCGCCGTGTCCCGAATAGTCGAAGCGCAGGCAAGCTTGGCCGCGTTGGCGGGCGAATTCCTCGATCGCGAGGGCCTTCGAACCGGTCATGTCGGACATGAAGCCGGTGCAGAAGACGATGCCGGGAGACTTGCCGCGAATCCGGCGATAGGCGATACGGGGGCGGGCGGCGCCCGGCGATAGAAATTCCGGCGGCGAAGGCGAATCGGACATTGGCTGACTCTGGGGACCACGCGGACGAAGAGAGGGGGGCGGACGGCGCGCTCAAGCGCGTGCCCGCCATCATGCAGGTTCTGCCCGCGCTCGTCACCGGCGGGGTCGAGCGCGGGGCGGCCGACGTCGCCGCGGCCTTGGTGGCGGCCGGATGGAAATCCATCGTCGTCTCCGAAGGCGGGCCGATGGTGCGCGAGATCGAGCGCGCCGGCGCCACGCATGTGACCTTGCCCGTCGCCTCCAAGAATCCTTTCACCCTGCGCAAGAACGTCGGTCGTCTGGCCGCCGTCGCGCGCGCGCACGGCGTGGACCTCATCCACGCGCGCTCCCGCGCGCCGGCGTGGAGCGCGCGCTCGGCGGCCCGGCTGCTCGGCGTGCCGTTCGTCACCACGTTTCACGGGACGTACAACTTCGGCAACCCGATCAAGCGCTTCTACAATTCGGTCATGGCGCGCGGCGTGCGCGTGATCGCGATTTCCGAGTTCATCGCGCGCCATGTGACCCAGCACTACGCCACCCCGCCGGCGATCTTGCGGGTGATCCATCGCGGCATTGACGTGTCGCGCTTCGATCCGGCGCGCGTCTCGGCCGAGCGCGTGATCAAGCTCGCGCGCGAGTGGCGCCTGCCCGACGGGATTCCGGTGATCATGCTGCCCGGGCGCCTGACGCGCTGGAAGGGCCAGACGCTGCTCATCGACGCCGCCGCCAAGCTGGCGCGGCGCGACGTGATCGTGCTGTTCGTCGGCTCCGACCAGGGGCGTGTCGCCTATCGGCGCGAGCTCGAGAACCTGGTGCGGCGGCGCGGGCTCGAAGGCATCGTGCGCATCGTCGATCACTGCAACGACATGGCCGCGGCCTACATGCTGGCGGACGTGGTGGTTTCCGCCTCGACCGATCCCGAGGCCTTCGGCCGCGTGGTCGCCGAAGCGCAAGCGATGGGACGGCCGGTGGTCGCCCCCGATCACGGCGGCGCGCCCGAAATCCTCAAGCCCGGCGAGACCGGCTGGCTGTTCCGCGCGGGCGATTCGGACGGGCTGGCCGAGGCGTTGCGCAACGCGCTCGCCCTCGATCCGCTGGCGCGCGACGATCTCGCGGGCCATGCGATCGCCCATGTCAACGATCGCTTCACCAAGGAACGGATGTGCGCGGCGACGCTCGACGTCTACGAAGAAGTGCTGCGCGAGGCGCGGCCCGAGTTGTGGACATGAGCCTCGCCGATTACGACAGCGTGCTGGCGATCAAGCTCGGGGCCCTGGGCGACGTGGTGCAGTCCTTCGGGCCGGTGCGCGCGATCCGCCAAGCGCATCCCAAAGCGCGCCTGATCGTGCTGACGGCACCCGCCTTCGCCGATCTGTTCGCCGCCTGCCCGGATGTCGACGAGGTCTGGCGCGACGACCGGCCGCACAAATTCGATCTCTTCGGCCTCTTGCGCCTGCGCGCGCGCTTGCGCGGCGGCAAGTTCCGGCGCGTCTACGATCTGCAGACGTCGTCGCGCTCCAACCTCTATTTCAAGCTCATGGGGCCGCGCCGGCCCGAATGGTCGGGGATCGCGCCCGGCTGCTCGCATCCCCACGCCAATCCCGATCGGGACTCGATGCACACGGTCGATCGCCAGCGCGAGCAGCTCGCGATGGCCGGGATCGACGCGGTGCCGGAAACCGAACTCGCCTGGCTCGATGCGGATATCTCGGCGCACAAACTGCCCGATCCTTGCGTGCTGCTGGTGCCCGGCGGCGCGCCCACCCGGCCCAAAAAGCGCTGGCCGGTGGCCAAATACGCCGCCCTCGCCCAGGAGCTGGTCGCCCATGGCGCGACGCCGGTGGTGATCGGCGGCACGGCCGAGGCCGCACTCGGCCAAGCGATCCGCGCCGCCAACCCGCGCGTGCGCGACCTGACGGGCAAGACGAGTTTCGCCGAAATCGCCGCCTTGGCGCGCCAGGCGGGGGCGGCGATCGGCAACGACACCGGGCCCATGCATCTGATCGCGCGGGCCAATTGCCCGTCGATCGTGCTGTTCGGCTCGGAATCCGACCCGGCTTTGTGCGCGCCGCGCGGAACCGAGGTCGCGGTGATGCGCCGGAGCAATCTCGACGGGCTGGGCGTGGACGAGGTCATGCGCCTGCTGTTCAAGCGCGCGGCTTGACAGGGCCGCCCGACCCCGTAAATTCCCCCGGTTTTCCGTAACCCGGTGTCCGGCGCGGCCCGTTTCGAGAATGCCGTCGCCGCCACCTCACCAACGAGGATACCCATCGCACGTCCCGCTCAGGATGCCCCGCCTGCCAAAGAGGGCCCGCGCGTCAACGACGAGATCACTTCGGCCGACATCCGTCTGATCGGCGGCGAGGGCGAGATGCTCGGCGTAGTCAATATTTTCGACGCGCTGCAAGCGGGTTGGGATTCCGGTCTGGACGTGGTCGAGGTGAGTCCGAACGCCGAACCGCCGGTGTGCAAGCTGCTCGATTTCGGCAAGTTCAAATACGAGCAGCAGAAAAAAGCCAACGAAGCGCGCAAGAAGCAGAAGGTCATCGAGATCAAAGAGATCAAGATGCGCCCGGGCATCGACGACCACGACTACGACGTCAAGAAGCGCGCGATGGTCCGCTTCCTCGAGGAAGGCGACAAGGTCAAGGTCACCTTGCGCTTCCGCGGCCGCGAGATGGTGCACCAGGAGCTCGGCTACAAGCTGCTCGAGCGCCTGAAGGCCGATCTGGGCGAACTGGCCAAGGTCGAAGCCCATCCGCGCATGGAAGGCCGCCAGATGACCATGGTCGTGGCGCCGAAGTGACGGAGCTTTAGTCCGTCAACCTCGGGCGGCGCGAAGCCCCGACCCGGGGGTCTGTTGCAGGTTGCCGACGCCCAAACGAAAACGGGGTCCCGCGAGGGACCCCGTTCCGTTTCGCCAGCTGGCGAAAGACGAAGCTCAGACGACCTTGAGGTTGCCCGCCGCCGTCTTGCCGCGCTCGGTGAGGATGTCGTAGCTCACCGCCTGGCCTTCTTGCAGGCCGCGCAGGCCCGCCTTCTCGACCGCGGTGATGTGCACGAACACGTCCTTGCCGCCTTCGTTCGGGGCGATGAAGCCATAGCCCTTCGTCGCGTTGAACCACTTCACTTTGCCTGTAGCCATTCCGGCCTCCATCAGCATAGGGCGCGCGCATTGGACACTTCGCCCATAGCTAGCGCGCCAACGACCGGAAATCTGGGGAAGCTCTGGTAGGGTAGGGACGGGGACCCCGGTGAAGGGGGCCGCGCCACCTGCTCGCTAGGGCAGGCCATAATCTCGAGATCGTGAGCGCAAAAAACCACGACGCCCCGATTGTCGCAAGCGAATTCCGTCAAGTCATTGAAATCGCGCGATTCGCGCGCGCTTGCCAGGGCTTGGTCCGCCCTGTATAACCCCCCGCTTCCATTGCGGCCATGGCGGTGGCGAGATCCTGTCGGATCGTCGCCCGGGCATGCCCAACCGCATCGTTAAAAGGAGTCAAAAATGCCCAAGATGAAGACGAAGTCGGCCGCCAAGAAGCGGTTCAAAGTGACGTCGAGCGGCAAGGTGCTCGCCCCGGTCGCCAACAAACGCCACAACCTGCGCAAGCGCCCCCAGAAGATGAAGCGGACCTCGCGCGGCACGGTCGCGTTGACCCACGGCGAAGAAGTGCGCGTGAAGCGCTACTTCCTGCCTTACGCCTGATCCCGGATAGAGGAGAGCTCCCATGGCTCGCGTCAAGCGCGGCGTCACCCAGCGTGCCCGCCACAAGAAAGTCATCAAGGCCGCCAAAGGCTATGTCGGCCGCAGCTCCACCACCTTCCGCCCGGCGCTCGAGCGCCTGGAGAAGGCGCTGCAATACGCCTATCGCGACCGGCGCAACAAGAAGCGCGAGTTCCGCGCCTTGTGGATCCAGCGCATCAACGCCGGCGCGCGCGAGCACGGCCTGACCTACTCGACGCTCGTCTCGGGCCTGAAGAAGGCGCAGATCGAGATCGATCGCAAGGTCCTGGCCAATATCGCGATGACCGATCCGCAGGGCTTCGGGGCGCTGGTCGACAAGGCCAAGGCCGCCCTCTAAGCGCAACGAAGCGTTTCATCGACCCGAGAGGGGGTCTGGCCTTTCCCGAGGCTGGGCCCCCTTTTTTTCGCGCGTGACCCCATGACCGATCTCGCCACTCTCGAATCCGAAATCGCCGCCAAGATCGCCGAGGCGGCCTCGCCCGAAGCGCTCGACGCCGTGCGCGTCGAAGCGCTCGGCAAGAAGGGCCGCGTGACCGAGCTGATGAAAGCGCTCGGCGCCCTGCCGCCCGACGAGCGCAAGGCGCGCGGGGCGGCGCTTAACGTGGTCAAGGATTCGCTCGCCGCGAAGCTCGACGCGCGCAAGGCCGCGCTCGACGCGCACGCGCTCGACGCGCGCCTGGCGCTGGAAACCGTCGACGTGACGCTGCCCCCGCGCCCGCGCGAGGATGGCCGCATCCATCCGATCAGCCAGACGATCGACGAACTCGTGGCGATCTTCGGCGAAATGGGCTTCGCCGTCGCCGAAGGGCCGGACATCGAAAGCGACGACTACAATTTCACGCGCCTGAACATCCCGCCCGAGCATCCCGCGCGCCAGGCGCACGACACGTTCTACCTCGCCGGCAAGCCCGGCGAATCGCACGTGGTCTTGCGCACGCATACCAGCCCCGTGCAGGTGCGCACGATGCTGGGCCAGAAGCCGCCGATCCGGATCGTCGCGCCCGGGCGCACCTATCGGTCGGATTCCGACGCCACGCACTCGCCCAATTTCCATCAGATCGAGGGCCTGATCGTCGACAAGACCACCCATATGGGCCATCTGAAGGGCTGCCTGGTCGAGTTCGTGCGCGCCTATTTCGAGATTCCCGATCTGCGTTATCGCTTCCGCCCGAGCTATTTCCCGTTCACCGAGCCGTCGGCGGAGATGGACATCGCCTGCACGCGCGGCGGCGGCGAGCTGAAGCTCGGCGTGGGCGACGATTGGCTCGAAATCCTGGGCTGCGGCATGGTGAACCCGAAGGTGCTCGCCATGTGCGGCATCGATCCGGCCGAATACCAAGGCTTCGCCTTCGGCATGGGGATCGAGCGCGTGGCGATGCTCAAATACGGCATCCCCGATCTGCGCACTTTCTACGAAGCGGATATGCGCTGGCTGCGCCATTACGGCTTCGCGCCCGCCGACGTGCCGACGCTGGCCGGAGGACTCGCACGATGAAGTTCACCCTCTCCTGGCTCAAAACGCATCTCGACACCGACCTCGCGGCCGAAGCGCTCGCCGAGAAAGTGACCGCGATCGGGCTCGAGCTCGAAAGCCTGAGCAATCCGGCCAAGGCGCTCGCCGCGTTCAAGGTCGCCTATGTGGTCGAAGCCAAGCCGCATCCCGACGCGGATCGGTTGCGCGTCTGTCTGGTCGATACGGGGAGCGAAAAGATCCAAGTCGTGTGTGGTGCTCCCAACGCGCGCACCGGCATGAAGGGCGTGTTCGCGCCCGCCGGCGTCGTGGTGCCGGGCACGGGGCTGTTGTTGAAGGCGGGCCAAATCCGCGGCCAAGCGTCCAACGGCATGCTCGTGTCGATGCGCGAGATGGGGCTGGGCGAGGATCACGACGGCATCATCGACATGCCCGCCGACGCGCCCGTGGGCAAACCCTTCGCCGAGCTGATGGGCCTCGACGATCCGCTGTTCGACGTCGCCATCACGCCCAATCGCGCCGACTGCCTGGGCGTGCGCGGCATCGCGCGCGATCTCGCGGCCGCGGGTGCGGGTACGCTCAAGCCGTTCGCGGCGCCGAATCCCGCCTCGCTCTATCCCTCGCCGATCCGCGTCGATCTGTCGGCGCTGGGTGCGAGCGGGGCGTGCCCGGCTTTCGTGGGCCGGCATTTCCGCGGGCTGAAGAACGGCCCGTCGCCGAAATGGCTGCAGGACCGTTTGACGTCGGTGGGTTTGCGCCCGATCTCGGCGCTCGTGGACATCACCAATTTCTTCACCCTCGATCTGAACCGCCCCTTGCACGTCTTCGACGCCAAGAAGCTGAAGGGCGATCTGCATCTGAAGCCCGCGATCGGCGGCGAAAGCTTCGAAGCGCTCGACAAGAAGGCCTACACGATGGCGGGCGGCGAGACGCTGATCTGCGACGCGAGCGGCTTCATTTCCCTTGCCGGCGTGATCGGCGGGATGTCGACGGGCTGCGACTTCGACACGACCGAGGTCTTCCTCGAAGTGGCGCTGTTCGATCCGATCCGCGTCGCCATGACCGGGCGGCATCACCAGATCCTGTCCGACGCGCGCTATCGCTTCGAGCGCGGCCTCGATCCCGAATTCGTCGTCGAGGGCATGCGCGCGGCCAGCAAGATGATCCTGGAATTGTGCGGCGGCGAAGCCGCCGATCCGATCCTGGCGGGCGCGATCCCCGAGACCACGCGCGCTTATACGCTGCGTTCGACGCGCGTGGCGTCGTTGGGCGGAATCGACGTGCCGGCGCCGCGCCAGAAGGCGATCCTGGAAAGCCTCGGCTTCAAGACCGCCGCCAAGGGCGCCGATCTCGAAGTCGTGCCGCCGTCCTGGCGCGCGGACGTGGTCGGCGAAGCCGATCTGGTCGAGGAAATCTGCCGGATCGAAGGCTACGATTCCATTCCGGCCGTGAAGCTGCCGCGCGACGGCGCCATGCCGCCTTTGGCGTTGACGCCCGCCCAGCGCCGCGTGCGCGACGCCAAGCGCATTCTGGCCGGGCTCGGCCTCAACGAGGCCGTGACCTTCTCCTTCATGCGCAAGGATCACGCCGCCGCGTTCGCCGCCTTCAAGCCCGAGCTGGAACTCGCCAACCCGATCTCGGCCGATCTCGATTACATGCGCCCGTCGATCGTGCCCAACCTCGCGAGTGCGGCGGGCCGCAACGCGGCGCGCGGGCTGGCGGATTGCGCGTTGTTCGAAGTCGGGCCGGTGTTCGCGGGCATCGGCGAGACCGATCAGCGCCTGGTCGCCGGCGTTTTGCGCAGCGGGGCGGCGTCGCCCCGGCATTGGGGCCAAGAAACGCGCGCCGTGGACGCGTTCGACGCCAAGGCCGACGCGCTCGATCTGCTGCGCGGGCTCGGCCTCTCGGTCGAGAACGTGGCGGTCGCGCGCGAAGCGCCCGCGTGGTTCCATCCCGGCCGCTCGGGGGCCTTGAAGCTCGGCCCCAAGACCGTGCTCGCCTGGTTCGGCGAGCTTCATCCGCGCGCGCTGAAGGCGCTGGATATCGAAGGCCCGATGGTCGCGTGCGAGGTCTTCCTCGACGCGATCCCCGCGCCGAAGGCCAAGACCGGGCGCCAGCGCCCCGGCCTGAAGCTCTCGTCCTTCCAGCCGGTCGAGCGCGATTTCGCCTTCGTCGTGGATGCGAACGTGGCCGCCGATGCGATTTTGCGCTCGGCCAAGTCGGCCGACAAAACGCTGATCCAGTCGGCGTCGGTGTTCGACGTCTATCAGGGCAAGGGCGTGCCCGAGGGCAAGAAATCGGTCGCCATCGCCGTGCGCCTGCAACCGGTCGAGCGTACGCTGACGGATCAGGATATCGACGCCGTCGCCCAGAAAATCGTCGCCGCCGTCGCCAAAGCGACGGGCGCCATCTTGCGGAGCTGAGCCATGATGTATCTCGTCGCCTTGATCTTGCCGCCGCTCGCGTTGTTCTTGTCGGGCAAGCCGTTCCAGGGAATCCTGAACTTGATCCTGTGGCTCGCCTCGGTCGTGTTCGCGATCACGATCTTGGGCTTCACCATCGGCTTCGTGCTGTGGGTGATCTGCGCCGTCCACGCCGTG
>JAMNXK010000065.1 GCA_023653245.1 Tagaea sp. | reverse complement strand
TAATCGAAGGCGAGCTTGCCCGCCTCGACCTTCACGCGCACCTTGCCGCCCTTGGCGAGCTTGCCGAACAGAAGTTCGTCCGCGAGAGGTTTCTTGATGTTCTCCTGGATCACGCGGCCGAGGGGCCTGGCACCGTAGAGCTCGTCGTACCCCTTCTCGGCCAGCCACGTGCGCGCTTCGTCGGACACCGACAGCACGACCTGGCGGTCGGCGAGCTGGCGCTCGAGTTCGCCGACGAATTTATCGACGACCTTGTGGATCACCTCGGGCGACAGGCGCGCGAAGCCGATCGTCGCGTCCAGGCGGTTGCGGAACTCGGGCGTGAACATCCGCTTGATCGCCTCTTCGTCCTCGCCGGTGCGCATCTCTTGGCCGAATCCGATCGCGGGCTTGGCCTGTTCGGCGGCCCCGGCATTGGTCGTCATGATCAGGATCACGTTGCGGAAATCGACGTTCTTGCCGTTGTGGTCGGTCAGCTTCCCGTGATCCATGACCTGGAGCAGGATGTTGAACAGATCGGGATGCGCCTTCTCGATTTCGTCGAGCAGCAGCACGCAATGCGGATGCTGGTCGATGGCGTCGGTCAGCAGCCCGCCTTGGTCGAAGCCGACATAGCCCGGTGGGGCGCCGATCAGGCGCGAGACCGTGTGGCGCTCCATGTACTCGGACATGTCGAAGCGCTTCAATTCGACGCCGAGCGACAATGAAAGCTGACGCGCGACTTCGGTCTTGCCCACGCCCGTGGGGCCGGAGAACAGATACGAGCCGATCGGCTTCTCGGGCTCGCGCAAGCCGGCGCGCGCCAGCTTGATCGACGCGCACAAAGCTTCGATCGCCTTGTCCTGGCCGAACACCACGCCCTTCAGCTGCTTGTCGAGATTCTGCAGCACTTCCTTGTCGTCGGTCGAAACCGATTTGGGGGGAATGCGCGCGATCTTGGCGACCGTCGCCTCGACGTCCTTCACATTGATGGTCTTCTTGCGCTTGCCGATGGGCAGCAGCATCTGCGCGGCTCCCACCTCGTCGATCACGTCGATCGCCTTGTCGGGCAGCTTGCGGTCGTTGATGTAGCGCGCGGAGAGATCCACCGCCGCCTTCACCGCGTCCTTGGTGTAGCGGACCTTGTGATGCTCTTCGTAATAGGGCTTGAGGCCTTCGAGGATCTTGATCGCGTCCTCGATCGACGGCTCGTTGACGTCGATCTTCTGGAAGCGGCGCACGAGCGCGCGGTCCTTCTCGAAATAGCTGCGGTACTCCTTGTAGGTCGTCGAGCCGATGCAGCGCAGCGTGCCCGAGGCGAGGGCCGGCTTGAGCAGGTTCGACGCATCCATCGAGCCGCCCGAGGTGGCGCCCGCCCCGATCACGGTGTGGATTTCGTCGATGAACAGGATCGCGTTGTCCTGCGCTTCGAGCTCGGCGAGCACGGCCTTCAGCCGCTCCTCGAAATCGCCGCGATAGCGCGTGCCGGCGAGCAGCGTGCCCATGTCGATCGCGTAGATGACCGCGTCGCGCAGCACTTCGGGCACCTCGCCCTTGACCACTTTGCGCGCCAGGCCTTCGGCGATCGCCGTCTTGCCCACGCCCGGATCGCCGACGTAAAGCGGGTTGTTCTTGAAGCGCCGGCACAGGATCTGGATCGTGCGCTCGACCTCCGGCTCGCGGCCGATCAGCGGATCGATCTTGCCTTGCGCGGCCTTCTTGTTGAGGTTCACGCAGTAAGCCTGCAGCGCACCTTCCTTGGCCTTGCCGGCGGGTTTGTTCTCGGGCTGCGGGCGCTCGGACCCGCGCTCGTTGCCTTGCGCTTGGGAGGTCTCCTCCTCCGTCCCGCGCACGCGCTTGGGCTCGGACTTGCCCGGCACCTTGGCCACGCCGTGGCTGATGTAGTTGACCGCGTCGAGCCGCGACATGTCCTGCTCCTGCAGGAAATAGACGGCGTGGCTCTCGCGCTCGGAGAACATGGCGACCAGCACGTTCGCACCGGTCACTTCCTCGCGCCCCGAGGATTGCACGTGGATCGCGGCACGCTGAAGCACGCGCTGGAAACCGGCGGTCGGCTTGGCTTCGCCGCCGCGGCTGGTGACCAGCCCGGCCAATTCGTTGTCGAGATACTGGGCGAGGTCGCGGCGCAATTTGTCGATGTCCACGCCGCAGGCGCGCAACACCGCGACCGCGTCCTGATCCTCGGTCAACGCGAGCAGCAGATGCTCGAGCGTGGCGTATTCGTGGCGGCGCTCGTTGGCGAGCGCCAAGGCGCGGTGCAGGCTCTGTTCGAGATTGCGCGACAGCATTGCGGTGCGACACTCCCCTCCGCTTTGGCCCCGGCGCCCGCGCGGGCGTCCCGGGGGACCGGCTTTGCAAGCCCCGCGCCGAACCGGCGCGAGTCCCACAAGAAGAGTTTAGGCACGCGCCGACGCTTTTGCCAGGGATCGTGGCGCCAATTCGGTTACGCCCGGATCGGGCTCACTCTTTTTCGAGTGTGCAGCGCAGCGGATGCTGGTTCCGGCGCGCGAATTCGGTGACTTGGTTCACCTTGGTCTCGGCGACCTCGTAGGTGAACACGCCGCACACGCCCACGCCGCGCCGGTGCACATGCATCATGATCGTGGTCGCTTCCTGGCGCGACTTGCCGAAGAAACGCTCGAGCACGTGCACGACGAACTCCATCGGCGTGTAGTCGTCGTTCAGCATCAACACTTTGTACATGGCCGGCTTCTTGGTGCGCGTGCGCGTTTGCAGCGCCACCCCATTGCCGTCGCCATTGTTGCCGTCTTGGTCTTTGTCGTCGCTCATCCGGAATCCGAAAACTTGCGTGCGGGGATGATATGGCATCCGGCGGGGACGAATAAAGGGGGGGGCGCGCCCGAAGCGCGGGCAAAGAAAAACCCGGCCGCCCTGGGGCGACCGGGTTTCCCGGAAGCGGGTCGCGTCGTCGCCGTTAGGCGGCGATGGCGGGCTTCATCATCTTCTCGACCGCGACGTTGACGCGGGCGTTGATCGGCTCGAGCGCCTCGTTGGCGACCTTGATCGACGCTTCCGACACCTTGGTGCCTTCGGCGACGAACTTGTCGAAGGTCGTCTTGGCGAAGTCGGCCTGGATCTCGACGGCTTCCTTCAGCGTCTTGGCGCCGAGCACGGCCTTGGCGACGTTCGCCGAAGCCTCGAAGGTCTCTTGCGCGAACGCGGCCCAGGTCTTGGCGACCGACTCGACGCCCTTGGCGTACACGGTCGACGCGGCGACGTAGGCGTCCAGGTTTTCCTTGTTGAACTTGGCGGCGTCCTCGTAGGCCTTCATCGTCTGGGCCGAGGCCTTCTCGACCTGCGCCTTGGCGGTGCCGAAGAACTGGTCGTAGGACTTGACGTCGAACATCTGCTTGAATTGGTCGGTCATGGTCTTGTTTCCTTTCGGGTTCGGGTTGACGGCCGGCGCGGGCGGCGCTGCGACCGCTTGGACGACGGGAGGAAGGCTCGGCTTCGCGGCGGGCACGGGCTTGGTGGTCGGAATAGCAGCGGCTTGGACCACCGGCTTGGAAGCCGGCGCGGTCTTGGTCGGCTGCTTGTTCTTGCCCTTGCCCATCGTCGTCGCCTCTACCTCGTCGTCCTCGATTGGGGTTGCTCTGTTTGTGCAGCGCAACATGACGCCAATATAGGCGCCTCTCCGCAGGGGTCAAGGGGATTTTTGTGCGCCGCAGCAAAACGGACCCAGATCGGCAATTAAGCCGATGAAAATAGGCCTATATTTTTGATGTTCGCCAAGGTGCGGCGCGGCGCCGCAGGCGTTCGGCTAGCGCAAAAGCGGCGCCGTTCCAAACAGGCCGCCATCGCGCACGATCATCTCGAAATTCTGGTCACGGCCAAAATTGTTCCGTACCCGGTCGATATGGGCGGCATATGTTTGGGCATAAGGCTTGGCGGGGGCGATATCGGTCTTGTCCTGGGCGAATAGCAACGCCGGAAAGCGCAGAGCGGCGAATTCCGGGGTTTCGTTGCGCCAGGCATTGAAATGGAAGCGCCCGCCCGCGCAAGCGCTGACGGTCCAATAGAAATCGTAGGATTGTAGGCGCATGCCCTCTTGGGGGGCGGCACCAAACCCATCCGCCTCGATTTGCCGGATCAAGGCCAAATACGTCGCCGTGTCGAGCTGGGCGGTGCTTTCGCGCTTGAGCGTCTCCGGCCGCCACGAGCTGCCGAACCCGAATTCGAGCAGTCGAATATCTCCGCCCGACACGCGTGATTTGAGTTCGGCCCCCGCTTCGTTGCGCTGGAGATCGTAGGCCCGCACCTGCTCGTCGAACACGGCGTTGTAGACGAAGCGGTAGCGTGCCGGCGCGTCCGCCGACGTGCACGCGGCCTTGATGTCCTGGCCCGCGAGATATTGAAACCACGAAAACCGCGCGAGCAGCGGGTTGTCGACGCGCGAGGTGTCGGCGCATCCCGCAAGCGCCAAGACGGCCAAAGCGGCCGCCACAATTTTCGATTCGAGTCGAAAGCCGGGGAATAAATTCATGGAATCGCGGTTTTTTATGGACACGCCGAATCGCCCTCGTTTATCGTTCCTGTGAAATCGACTGAAACATTCGTCGAGTCGCTCGCCATTCGTAGAGAGAGATCAAGCGCTTGATCGAGCCCTTCGCGACAACGGTCCGCCGGACCGGAATCATCCCTGCCCTCGGGTTCGCACTGGCGATCTTGCTGGGTTTCGCGGCCCCAGCGCAAGCCCGCTATGCGTCGATCGTGGTCGACTACGAGACCGGACGCGTCTTGTCCGAGCAAGGGGCGGACGAGCGCCGTCATCCCGCCTCGCTGACCAAGATCATGACGCTCTATTTGATCTTCGAAGCGCTCGATCAGGGCCGCGTCACGCTCAACACCCGTTGGACGGTCTCCGAATTCGCCGCCGGCCAATCGCCGACCAAGCTGGGCCTCGACGCCGGCGATCGCGTGACCGTGCGCGACGTGATCCTCGGCTTGGTCACGCGCTCGGCCAACGACGCGGCCGTGGTCGCCGCCGAAGGCCTGGCGGGTTCCGAGCCGCGCTTCGCCGAATTGATGACTCGCCGCGCGCGCGAAATCGGCATGCCGCGCACCGTGTTCATGAACGCCTCGGGCCTGCCGCACGACGACCAGATCACCACCGTGCGCGACATGGCCACGCTGGGCCGCGAGATCATCCGGCGCTATCCGCATCACTACCATTATTTCTCGACCCGCGAATTCACTTTCGAGGGCCGCAAGTTCAACAACCACAACCGCCTGATGGGCTGGTACGAAGGGGCCGACGGCATCAAGACCGGCTTCATCCGCGCCTCGGGTTTCAATCTCGTCGCTTCGGCCGTGCGCGACGGGCGGCGCATCGTCGGTGCCGTCATCGGCGGTCCCAATCCCTCCGAGCGCGATCAGCATATGGGCCGCTTGCTCGACGCCGGTTTCGGTGCGGCACCGGGCCCCGTGCGGACCGCGCAGCGCCCGCAGCAAGCGCCGCGCGCGCAGACGCAAGTCGCCAGTGCGAGCCCCAGCGCCGCCCCCGCCAAACGCGCCAACCCGCCCCAACGCGCCGAGCAGACCGCCGCGGTCCAGCACGCCCAACGCCCCGGCGATTGGGGCGTGCAAGTCGGCGCTTTCGCCAAGCAGGATTCCGCGCGCCGCGCCGCGCAGGCCGCCCAGCGCATCGCCCCGCGCGCTTTGTCCGACGCGACGGTCGATATCGTCCAGTCCTCCGCCCAAGGTCCCGGGCGGTTCCGCGCGCGCCTGGTGGGCATCACCCAAACCCAAGCGCGCGACGCCTGCCGCGTGCTCGATCAGCGCGACATGGATTGCATGACCGTGGGGCCCCTGCCCGCGCGTCCCGCCACCCGCGTCGCGGAAAGCCGCGCGCGCTGAGACCACTCACCCGCGCGGCGCGGTCTTCGCTTTCTTGAGCTTCGCGAGGAACGCCGTCTTGTGCGTCGCCTGCCATTCGACGAGGTCCCACGGCGCCTTGCTCGCGCGAACCGAGCCCGAGCCGTCGGGCACGTAGACCATCGCCTTCAAGCGCCCGCCGTCTTCGCGTTCGACGATCCAGCGCTCGGCGCGATAGCCGTCGGGGCCCTCGTACGCGTCGAGCAGCGCGCGCGCCGCGTCGCAAACATCGTGCGCGAGCACGCCGCGCACGCGACCGCGCCCGTCGGCAGCCACGATCGGAAACGAGGCGCCCACCGCCAAGAACCTGCGCCAGCCGAGCAGAACGCCCGGCTCCAATCGCTTGGGCGCTTTGCCGCCCAGCACCGCGCGGCGCACGCCGGCGTCCATGAGCGTGCCGTAGAAGAAGAACGGAAGCGCGTCCATGTCAGTGCCCGGCCGAGGCGTCGTCGGGAAGCTCGATGTTCGAGAGTTTCAATTGCGCTTCCAGCGCGGCCTTGAGCCGCGCGAGGCCCGCCTCGCTCTTGGATTCGCAGCGCGCCACCAGCACGTCTTGCGTGTTCGAGGCGCGCAAGAGCCACCAGCCGTCGGGCCCGTTCACCCGCACGCCGTCGACCGGGTTGACGTCGGCGCCGGCCGAAGCCAGGCGCGCGCGCACTTCTTCGACCACCTCGCGCTTGCGCATGTCCGAACACGGGAAGCGCAGCTCGGGCGTGTTGATCACCGCCGGCAGCCGGTCGCGCAGCTCCGCCAGACTCGCCGGCGCCTTGGCGAGGATCGCCATCAAGCGCAAGGCCGCGTACATCGCGTCGTCGAACCCGTACCAGCCGTCGGCGAAGAAGATATGGCCCGACATCTCGCCCGCGAGCGGCGCGTTCGTCTCCGCCATCTTGGTCTTGATGATCGAGTGCCCGGTCTTCCACATCAGCGGCTTGCCGCCCATGCGCGCGATCTCGTCGAACAGGACTTGGCTGGCTTTCACGTCGGCGATGATGGTCGAGCCCGGCAGGCGCGCCAGAATCTCCGACGCGAGAACGGCGACGAGCTGGTCGCCCCACAGGATGCGGCCCTTGCCATCGACCACGCCGATGCGATCGCCGTCGCCGTCGAAGGCGATGCCCAGATCGGCTTTCTTCGCCGCGACCGTGTCGATCAGCTGGACCAGGTTCTTGGGCACCGTTGGATCGGGATGGTGGACCGGGAAGCGTCCGTCGATGACCTCGTTGAGCAGCGTGTGCGTACCGGGCAGCTTGGCGCAGACGCGCACCATCGCCTCGCCCATCGCGCCGTTGCCGGCGTCCCACACGACGTTCAGCTTCTTGCCGTCCTTGGGATAGTCGCGCAGCAGCCGCGCGACGTATGATTCCATTACGGCGACGTCCGACGTGTGCCCCGCACCCGAGGCGACGCGGCCTTCGGCGCAAGCCTTGCCCATCGCCTGGATGTCCCCACCCCAGAACGACGCTTTGCCGAGCGTCATCTTGAAGCCGTTATAGTCGGGCGGATTGTGCGAGCCGGTGACCATCACCCCGCCATCGAGGCCCAAATCGCGCGCGGCGAAATAGAGCATCGGCGTCGGGCCCACGCCGATCTTACGCACGTCGAGCCCGCAATCGAGCAAACCTTGGATCACGCGGCCCGAAAGCTCGGGCGAGGAGAGCCGCCCGTCCCAGCCGGCGGCGACGGTCTTTCCGCCTTTGGCGACGATCGCCGAGCCGAAGCCGCGGCCCACGGCGTAGGCATCGTCGGCCGAGAGCGTCTTGCCCACGATCCCGCGCACGTCGTACTCGCGCAAGATCGTCGCTTCGAAGCGGTGGGAAAACGCCATCAGCCGAGCTCCGCGCCGGTCGCGGTGACAGGCCTGCCGATCGAGCTGTACTCGAACCCGGCGGCCTTCATGTCGGCCGGCGAATAGCAATTGCGCAAATCGACGATCACCGGCCGCTTCATCAGCTTCTTGACGCGGTCGAGCTGGAGCGCGCGGAACTCATTCCATTCGGTGATGATCACGGCGCAATCGGCCCCGTCCATCGCCGTATAGGCGTCGCCCGCCATGGCGATGCCGGGCAGCATATGCGCCGCTTCCTTCATGCCTTCGGGATCGTAGGCGACGACCTTGGCGCCGGCTTGCGCGAGCGCGGGCAGAATGTCGAGCGACGGGCTGTCGCGCATGTCGTCGGTGTTGGGCTTGAAGGTGAGCCCCAGCACCGCGACGGTCTTGCCTTGGACCGAGCCGCCGCACGCCGCGATCACGCGCGCGGCCATCGCCTTCTTGCGCTTGTCGTTGATGTCGACGACCGTTTCGATGATCCGCAAGGGCGCGCCGAAATC
>JAMNXK010000064.1 GCA_023653245.1 Tagaea sp. | reverse complement strand
GCACGGCGAAGGAGAACGTGGCGCGGCGGAACGGCTCGTTGAAGCGCGCCGTGGTTTGCGTGGGCGACAAGAACAGCAAGCGATAGAACGCACCATCGGGATGGCGGATGGCGACCAGCCGCGCATCGACGTTGCCGCCGCGCGTCTGCAGGCGCGTCGCGCCGGTCGCGGCTTGCAGGCCGTTGACCTGGATACGCTCCACACCTTGCAGGCGCGCCCCTTGCGCCCATTCGCGCACCAGGAAATCGGCGGGATCGGTCGCGCGCCCGCGGCGCGCGTCGAGCACGATCTGCGCGCCGTCGGGACCCAGTGCTCGCACCGCGTCCTCGCCGTTCATCAGGCGGAAGCCCTCGGGCGCTTCGAATTTGAAGCGCAAGGCCGGATGGACGTAGCGGCGCCCCTTCACGAAGCCCGATTTGGCGTCGCCGCCCCAAGACATGCCGTCGAGGGCGGCGAGATACTCGGCGACGTTTTGGCGCGGATTGGCGGCGGTTTGCAGACCTTGCTGGCGTGCCGCCTCCAGTGCCGCGCGCACGCGGTCGGCGGTGCGCGGATGGGTCTGCAGCAGCGAGAATTGATCGGCCTCGTCGGCCGGGCGGCCGGCGATGCGCATCTCCAGCTTGGTGCCCTCGCCGAGCTTGGCGAGCATGTCGGCGGCTTCTTCGGGGTCGTAGCCGAGCGTGGCCATGTAGCGCACGCCCAATTTGTCGGCCTCGAATTCCTGCTCGCGGCTATAGCTCGCCAGCACCGTGCCCGCGATCGCCCCCGACGCCTGGCCCGCGAGATTCCCCGCCTCGCCCGAGCCCGTCAGGATCGCCACGCCGATCGACAGGATCGTGGCGCCGATATTGGCCGCGTTGGTGCGCGCGATGCGTTCGGCCGTGTGCCGCGCCGTCACATGGCCGATCTCGTGGCCGAGCACGGAGGCGAGCTCGGCTTCGCTGCCCATCAGCGCCAACAGTCCGCGGGTGATGTAGATGTAGCCGCCGGGCAGGGCGAAGGCGTTGTAGATGTCCGAGTTCAGGACCGTGAACGTGAATTTGAGGTCGGTCATCTCCGACTTGGCCGCGAGCTCGGTCCCGATGCGCTGGACATACGCCGCCAGGCGCGGATTGTCGTAGGCGCCGCCGAATTCCTCGAGCACTTTGGGGTGCTCTTCGCGGCCGATCTTGACCTCTTCCTCGGCCGAGAGCGTGACGAACTGCATGCGCCCGGTCGCGGTGTTCTGCGCGCACGCGCCCAGGGCCAGCGCCAGCGCCATCGACGCCGCCAAACCCAGTCTCCGCCAAGGGACAATCCGGATCATGCGCAGCGGACTCTGCGTCGGCGCCCGCGTTCCGTCAACGCCTTGACCCGGCGCGCGCGCCCATCGCAAAGTGGCGTTTATGCCGGCTCCCGACGCCTCCGCCCGCTCCGATCTTTTCCCGCCGCTCGATCCCTACGGCACGGGCTCCCTGCGCCTGGACGATCGCCATGCGATGTATTGGGAGCAAAGCGGCAATCCGCGCGGCGTGCCGGTGGTGTTCTTGCATGGCGGGCCGGGGGCGGGGGCGACGCCCGCGCATCGGCGGTTTTTCGATCCCTACCACTACCGGATCGTGGTGTTCGACCAGCGCGGGGCGGGGCGTTCGACCCCGCATGGCGAGATCGCGGCCAACACCACGCCGATCCTGGTCGACGACATCGAGCGCTTGCGCGCGCATCTGGGGATCGAGCGCTGGCACGTATTCGGCGGGTCCTGGGGCTCGACGCTGGCGCTGGCCTATGCCCAAGCCCATCCGGCCCGCGTGCGCTCGCTCGCCTTGCGCGGCATTTTCCTGGGCCGCAAATCGGAGATCGACTGGTTCCTCTACGGCATCGGCAACGTGTTTCCCGAAGCCTGGAAGGCCTTCGCGCATTTCCTGCCCGAGGCCGAGCGCGGCGATCTGCTCGGCGCCTATTGGGCGCGGCTGATCGATCCGGACCCGGCGGTCCATTTGCCCGCGGCACGGGCCTGGAGCGCCTACGAAGGCGCGTGCTCGACCTTGCTGCCGAGCCCGGAGACGGTGCAGGCCTTCTCCGAAGACCGGATGGCGCTCAGCCTCGCGCGCATCGAGGCGCATTACTTCCGCAACGCGCTGTTCTTGCCCGAAAGCGCGCTGCTCGACGGGGTGGCGAAGCTCCGCGAGATCCCGGCCACGATCGTCCAAGGCCGCTACGACATGGTCTGCCCGATCGTCACCGCCGACCGGCTCGCCAAAGCCTGGCCCGAAGCGCGCTATGTGGTGGTGCCCGACGCGGGCCATTCGGCGATGGAGCCGGGCATTCGCGCCCAGCTGGTGGCCGCGATGGAACGCGCCAAGAAGCTCGGATGACCCTGCCGCGCGAAATCGAATTGATGATCGAGACCTGGCGCAATCCCGACGGGCGCTCGCATTATCTGTGGAGCGTGTGGGAGGACGGCAAGCGCTCGGCGCTGTCGCGCCCGCATCCCTCGCTCGACATCGCCGAGACCGACGGCATCGACTATGTGCGCCGGAATTTCGGCCGCGAACCCGATCGCGTGACGCCGATATGACCGGGGCGATTCCCCTGGCGGCGCCGGCACCCGCACCGTCGCGCGACGTGGCCGTGATCGCGTTGGTCGGCTTCGTGCACTCGACCAGCCATTTGTTCCAATTCGCCCTGCCGCCGATGTTCCCGCTGCTGCAGGCGGAATTCCAGGTGAGCTACGCCCAGCTCGCTTTGGTGATCTCGACCTTCTATCTCGCCTCGGGCCTGGGTCAGGCCGTGGTCGGCATCGTCGTCGATCGCCAAGGCGGGCGGGTGACCCTCGCCTGGGGCACCGCGCTGCTGTCGCTGGGCATCGGCGGCATGGCCTTCGCGACCGAGTTCTGGATGCTCTATCCGCTGGCCTTCGCCGCCGGGGCGGGCAACTCGGTCTATCACCCGGCGAATTTCGCCATCCTGTCGGCGCGCGTGAGCCCGCACCTCACGGGCCGCGCTTTCGGCATCCACGCCTTCGGCGGCACGATCGGCTACGCGGTGTCGCCGATCCTGCTCTCGGTGCTCGGCTATTCGCTCGGCTGGCGCGCGGCGCTGACGCTCGCGCTGATCTACGGGCTGAGCCAGGCCTTCGTCGTGTGGCGCGCGACGGATCTGCTGGGCAAGGGTGCGATTTCCGCAGCCGCGTCCAAAGAAGGCGCGCGCGAGATCGTGCTCGGCTTCGTGAAGCTCGCAACCATGCCCGCGATGCTGGTCGCGTTCGTCTATCTGACCATGACGTCGATCGCCGGCGGTGCCTTGCAGGCTTTCGGCGCCGCCAGCCTGTCGCTGCTCCATGCGGTCGACTACCAAGCCGCCACGCTGGCGGTGACGCTGTTCTTGTCCGGCCAGGCGCTGGGAATTCTCGCGGGCGGGCACTTGGCCGACAAGACCGAACGGCACGAGATCGTCGCGGGTGCCGGGCTGGTCGTGTGCGGGGCGTTCGTGCTGGGTGCGCTCTATCCGGCCGACAGCTTCTGGCTTCCGAAGATCTGCTTCGCGCTCGCGGGAGCGGCGGTCGGCGTGACGTCCGCCTCGCGCGATCTGCTGGTCAAGAAACTCTCCCCGCCGGGGGCGACGGGACGGACCTTCGGGCTGGTCTATTCCGGATTCGACATCGGCTTTCTGATCGGGCCGCTGGTCGCGGGCATGCTGCTCGACGGCGGACGGCCCGATCTCGTGCTCATCGCGGTGGCGGTCGTGTACGTCGCCACGCTGTTCGCGATCCGCGCGGTCGATGGGTTCGGCCGCGCCAACCGCGCCGCCAAAGCGGCGCGCTGATTCGCTCCGACTTCGTCAGCGCCCCGGCACGTAGCCGAACATCTTGGGCACCCACAGCACCGTGTCGGGCACCAGGATCAACAGCAGCAGCGCGCCGGTGAGGACCCCGACCCAGGGCCAGATATGCGCGATGACGGTTCTCACCGGCACGCCGGTGATGGCACTCAGCACGAAGAGAAGCACCCCATAGGGCGGCGTGATCAGCCCGATCATGCAGTTCACCACCGCGACCACGCCGAAATGCACGAGGTCGATCCCGAGCGCCTTCACCGTGGGAATGAAGACCGGGACGATCACCAGGATGATCGTCGAGGCGTCGAGCAGGCAGCCGAGCACCAGGAACAGCAAATTGAGCAGCAGCAGGAAGACGACGGGCGAGATCTCGATCCCCCGCATCGCGTGCTGCACTTGCGCCGGGATGTTCTCGGTGGCGACGATGTAGTTGAAGATCAGCGCCGATCCGACGATGAGACCGACCGACGCCGAAGACCGCACGCTGTCGTGCATGACCGCGCGGATGGCGCGCAAATCGAGCGCGCGATAGAAGAAAACGGCCACGAGGATCGCGTAAGCGGCCGCGATGGCGGCGGCTTCGGTCGGCGTGGTCGCCCCGCCATAAATGCCCGCCAGCAGGATCACCGGCATCATGAGCGCCGGGAGAGCCCGGAATGTGACCGCGGGGATTTCCCGCAGCGGGACGGGCTTCTCCAGCGGCACGTCCATCCGATGCGCCATATACGTGTTCAGCGCCATCATCGCCGCGCACATGATGAGCCCCGGCACCACGCCGCCGAGGAACAGATAGCCGATCGACGCGTCCGAAACGATCGAGTAGAGCACCATCGGGATCGACGGCGGAATGATCGGCCCCACCACCGCCGTCGCCGCCGTGATCGCCGCCGCGTAGCCGAGCGGGTAGCGGTTGTCCTTGACCATCATGGCGATCGACATCTTGCCCATGCCGACGACGTCGGCCACCGCCGAGCCCGACATGCCCGCGAAGACCAGGCTGTTGAGCACGTTGACGTGCCCCATGCCGCCCTTCAGCCGGCCGACGATCGCCAGGCAGAACACGTTCAGCCGGTCCGAAATCGTGCCGGCGTTCATGAAATTCGCGGCCACGATGAACAGCGGAATCGCGAGGATGACGAAGCTGTCGTAGAGGCCCTGGATGATCTGCTCGGCGGCGAGGCCCAAATCCTGGCCCTTGACCGCCAGATAGACGATGGCCGAGACGATCATCGACAGCGGGACCGAGGCGCCGATCGCCGCGAGACCGGCGAGCGTCAGCAAGCACGAAGCGAGCGCCATGCTCATTGCACGTGATACCCGTCTTGGACTTCGCGGCCGTCGAGTTTTTCGGGATCCGCGCCGCGCGCCACGGCGAAAGCGCGCCACAGATAGCGGATCACCAGCGCGACCGCAAAAATCCCGTAGATGCTGAAGACGATGTCGAGCCGGATGCCGAGCACGGCGCTGCGCTTGATCTGATAGAAGGTGATGTAGCTCCACGTTGCCGGCAGGGCGGCCAGCATGCCGCCGCCGATGGCGAGCGCGGACACCATCGCGAAAGCGCGCCGCGTGTTGCGGCCCACGGCGGCGTAGAGCACGTCGAAGCGGACATGGTCCCGTTCGCGCAGCACGAAGGCCCCGCCCCAGAACACCACCCAGAGCCAAAGGGTGAGGCAGGCTTCCAGCGTCCACAGCGCGGGCGCGTTGAAGACGTAGCGCGACGAAACCTGAATCAGGAACACGACGAACAGCGCGCCCAACATGAGCGCGCCGACGTCGAGCGCGAACACGCGCCCTCTCTCGATCAGCCGATCCATCGCACCCCGGCGCGCGCCGGCGGCGTGGGCCGCCGCCGGACGCCGCCCCAAGCCTTACTGGATCGCGTTGATCTGCTCGACCATGCCGCGCGGCCAATCGGCGGCGAATTTCGAGCTCAGATAGGCCTGCTGGACGCGGGCGCGGAACGCCGCGACGTCCGGCGTGTAGACGCGCAAGCCGCGCTCGCGGAAGAACGCCTCCAGCTCGGATTCGAGCTTCAGCTGCGCTTGGCGGCCTTGCTCGGCGGCGGCGTCGGCGGCGGTCTGCACCGTGCGCTGCTGGTCGGCGGTCAGGCGATCCCAGACGCGCTTGGAGAAGGCGATGTAGTTCTGGTCGACCAGATGGCTGGTCAGCACGATCTGTTTGGTGACCTCGTAGAACTTCGAATCGCGGTTCGTCGGCAGGGGATTGTCCTGGCCGTCGATGGCGCCGGTCTGCAACGCGGTGTAGATCTCGGTGAAGGCGACGGGCAGGGGATTGGCGCCCAATGCCGTGCCGAGGAACAGCCACGCTTCCGTCCCCGGCATGCGCAGCTTGACGCCGGCAAGATCGGCCGGGGTGCGGATTTCCTTCTCGATGCGCAGATTGAGCTGCCGGCGGCCCAGATACATGACCGAGAGCAGCTTGACGCCCAGCCGGTCCTCCACGCCCTTTTTCATGTCGTTCATGATCGGGCTGGCGAACACCTTCTTCTGGTGCTCGGCGTCGCGTAGCAGATAGCCGGCGGTGAAGATCGACCATTGCGGGATCAGCGTCGCCAGCTCCTGCGGCGAGGTGATCGACATTTCGAGATTGCCGCGCGCGATCGCCTCGAGCTCGGTGCCTTGGCGGAAGAGCGAGGCGTTGTAATGCGGCTGATAGGTCGCGAAGCCCCGGACGGCCGGCCCGAACACCTGTTCGAGGGCCAGCGAGCGCTGGTCGGTCGGCGAGGCGGGCGTGGACATGCGCAAGGTGACGCCTTGCGCGCGGACGGGCGGCGCCACGGCGGCGGTGGCGGCCGTGACGGCGATGCCGGTCAGAGCGGCGCGGCGGGAAAGCTGGGCGTTCATGGGACTTCCTCCTGAATTCCGTCCGTCTACGCGGACATTCTGCGCGTCCGGACGGCGCCGGCGCGGAGGGACTTTAGCCCAACCCCGGCGCTTGCGTGTAGTGATTCCGTGCTAAAAGGGGCGGTCGCGTCCCCGTAGCTCAGCCGGATAGAGCAGCAGTTTCCTAAACTGCGGGTCGGAGGTTCGATTCCTCTCGGGGACGCCATTCCCGTGCGAAAGCGAGAACTTCGCCGGCGCCATTTGGAACGCCGGCGTTGGCGGCGCCGACGAGGGCGCTGTTGGGGCCCTCGATCTTGACGGTTTTCTTGTCGATGCCCACCCGCCCGATGAAGGCGCGGATATAGGCTTGGCGCACGCGCGGGTCGCCACCGCGTAAGCGCTCGGCGACCTCGATCGCAATCCGACCGAGTGCAACGTCATCCAGGCTCGACGGCGCCAGCTCGGCGGTTCGCTCGACCGCGCGCCGCTCCTCGACGATCTGGGCGCGGCGGGCCTTGAGGGCGTCGAGGCGCGGCTTGAGCGAGGGGTCATCCATCTCGACCAGCCCTTTCTCGACCATGCCGAGGAGTGCCGCGAACGCCTTTTCGACCTCCGTGGCCTCTCGACGCAGCGCATCGATCCGAGCCACCCGCTTGGCGGCGTTGCGGCCCGCGTGCCGCAGATGCCCCTCGACCAGTTCCCGAAGCCGCGCCGGGGCCAGGATGCGGCTCACGAACTCGTCGATCACCAGCGTATCCAAGCGGTCCAACCGGACTCGATTGCCCTGGCACTCGGTCTTGCCCTTCTTCATCGCCGTCGAGCAGGCGTAGTAGCGATAGGCCCCACCCTTGCCGGTGTTGAGCGACATGCCGGCCCCGCAGCTCTCGCATCGAATGATCCCGGCCAGGAGCGTGGGGTCGTTGACCAGTCGGGGTGCCGTGACTCTCGGTCGCCGCTGGTGGGGTCCGGCCTGGACCGCCTCGAACAGCTCGACCGGGACGATCGCCGGGGCCGCCATGGCGACCCATTCGGACGGCGGCCGAGCCCGCCTGTTCCGGCTATCGGTGCGATTGAACCAGTGCTTGCCCACATAGACCGGGTCGTGGAGCAATTTCTGGAGGCTGCCCATCATCCAGGGCTGCCCCCGACGTCGGATGCCCCGCGCATTGAGATCGTTGCAGATCGCCTTGAGCCCCATCGCCAGGCCTCGGCTGCCGGCCGCCAGCTCGAAGACCTCCAACACCTGGGCGGCCTCGACAGGCTCGGGCACGAGCCGTTTCTTGGCCTTCTTGCCGCGCATCTCGGTGACCTCGACGGCGTAGCCGTAAGGCGGCCTCGACCCGTTCCAGAACCCCAGGGCGGCGTTGGCGAGCATGGCCCGGGAGGTATGCTTGGCGTTCTCCCGGCTTTGCAGCTCGTCGAGCATGTTCAGGATCTTGCGCACGATCTCGCCCATCGGGTCGTTCGAGACCTCCTGGGTGTCAATCGGCTTTGAACTTTGACCCCCTATCGGCGTTCAATGTTGCCCCCCCTCTGGGTGCGGAGGAGCGGCTGGGGGCGATGCAACCCCCTTCGAAATCCGTTACTGTCCGTCCTTGGTGTCCAGTGCGAGGGGTTCTCTTGGGGACGATCGAAGGTCAGCGCCGCAAGCGGCGGGGCACGCGCCGATCGACGGTCGTCGATGTGGCGCGCCGGGCCGAGGT